>NZ_JBFCVL010000004.1:300000-545351 GCF_040712075.1 Fodinicurvata sp. EGI_FJ10296 | reverse complement strand
CACGGGATCGGGTGCGAAGGCTTTCGGCGATCAAAGCGCGATCCGTGTTCCACCTGAGCGCGTGGACCCCGGACAGCACTTCGTGCTTCCGGGGAGGGGAAGAGGTGGTTCGGGCGGCTTCCACCGTCTCCAATTCCCGTGCGCTGCGCGGTCACGAAGTGACGCGCTGCAGACACGGGATCGGGTGCGAAGGCTTTCGGCGATCAAAGCGCGATCCGTGTTCCACCTGAGCGCGTGGACCCCGGACAGCACTTCGTGCTTCCGGGGAGGGGGAATTCCTTGCGACGCAAGCCCCTCCTTCCCCCATACTCACGCCTCTCGTCCTTCGCGGATCTGCTCTTGTGCCTCTTCGATGTCCTCGCCATCAGGTTCCGGCGCTTCCTGATCGTATTCCGCCGACGGCTGGTGCCGCAGCTCGATGAAGACCGGATAATGGTCCGAGCCGATGCTGCGCAGGCGCTGCAGCCGGACCAGTGTGAACGAGTCATCGTGAAAGACGTGATCCAGCGGCCAGCGCAGGAACGGATAGGCGGCATGGAACGTGCTGAACATGCCGCGCCCCCGACGCGGATCGAGCATGCCGCTGATCCGCTGGAACAGCCGTGTGGTATCGGACCAGGCGACGTCGTTAAGATCGCCGGCGACGATCGCCGGACGCTCACATTCCCTTACTTCCCGGCCGACGACCAGAATTTCAGCGTCGCGCTCTTCGGTGTCCTGATCCATCTGGGGCGGGCGCGGATGGATGCCGAAGAATACGATACGTTCGCCGGAGCGCAGCTTCAATTCAGCCCGCACAGATGGAATGTCGTCTTCCATCAGAAAACGGATATTCACGGGGTCCATCTCGAGTCTTGAGAACAGGTGCATCCCGTAATGATTGCCCTGCGGCCGCTTGACCGAGTGGGGATAGTCCCGGTCCAGGACCCGCAGTTGCTCGTCCCACCAGTCGTTGGTTTCCACCGCCAGGATCAGGTCGGGGTCGGTCTCTCGCACCCGTGCGATCAGATCGTCGGCTCGCCTGTTCTCCATCAGGACGTTCGAGATCAGGATCCTGATCGTCCGGCTGCCGTCACCGGCCTCGCCGTCCATCGTCTGGCGGGCGGCAAGCCGGGTATACGGGAATATTCGCAACGACTGATAGGAGATACTGGCCAGCAGGGCGACGGCAAATGCCGCATCGATCAGGCTGCCGGTATCGTAAACCAGGGCGAATCCGAGTGCGACCGCTGCCAGGGCGATGGCGATCTGCAATCGGGGAAAGTCGGCGGCTCTTATCCACCACTGTGGGCTTCGTACAAGTGAGAGCGCCGTCAACAGTATCAGTCCGGCGCCGAGGGCAAACAAGGTGATCTTCATGGCACCACCTTACTTGCTGGGGGGAAACGCGCACAAGAGGCAGGTTTCCCCCATTGGGGTGATGCCAGAGAACAGCTATGGCCCTTCGGTACCCACATTCGGCAATCCCCGTGCCGGATAGACCCGGCCCGGGCGCTCGGCAATCACCGCCTGGTCGATGGTCAGACCCAGACCGGGCGCGTCAGGCGCCTTGATGTAGCCGCCGACAGGCGTCAGCGCGTCCGGCGCAACGGTCAGGCCAACCTCTTCGAACGGCATGAAATATTCGGTGATCAGGAAATTTTCAGCGCACAGAGAGGCGTGAACGGTGGCCGACAGGGCGAGCGTGGTGGAGTTGTAGTTGTGCGGCGACAGCGCAATATGTTCCGCCGCCGCCATGGCCGCGATTTCGAGCAGTTCGAGGATACCGCCGCAGGCGGCAACGTCCGGATTGAGGATATCGACCGCGCGGTTGCGGATGATTTCCGCAAAGCCGAACTTGGTATAGGCGGCTTCGCCGGTGACGATCGGCGTCTCGGATCGGTCCCGCACCTCGCGCAGTGCGGCGACATTCTCGCAGGGGCAGGGTTCCTCGTACCAGAACAGATCATAGTCCCGGAACCGCCGCTCCAGTGCCATGGCGTTGGACGCCGACAGCCGCCGATGGGCATCGACCAGCAGGTCGACATCCGGCCCGACCGCGTCGCGCACGGCTTCGACCACCCGACAGGCGGCGTTGATCTCGTTCCGGTCGATGAAGCTGCGCACAGGGCCGGGCAGGGGGTCGAGCTTGAGCGCGGTATAGCCGCCCTCGACCACGGCGGATGCCGCCTCGGCGATCCCCTTGGGGTCCTTCATGCCGTGGGACCAGCCATTGGCGTAGACACGGACACTTTCGCGCACGCGCCCGCCCAGCAACGCATGCACCGGCTGGCCGCAGGCCTTGCCGACGATGTCCCAGAGCGCGGCCTCGATGCCGGAAAGGGCGGAAAAGACCTCCATCGATCCGCGCCGGCCCACATAGTCGTTGAAGACGATATGGCGAAAATGCCGGATCAGTTGCGGATCGCGATCGGTCAGATAGCGGCCGAGTTCGGTGACCTGAGCGAGCACCGCGAGGTCGCGGTCGGACTGGGAATAGCATTCGCCCCAGCCGGTAATTCCGTCATCGGTTTCGACCTGGACGAAGATCCAGTTCTTGCGCCAGCCCGGATCGACCCGGTGTCCGGTTACCTTGACCACTTTCATTGCGGCATTCACCCCTGTTGTCCGTGTTTATCGGTTCAGCCGATGGCGGGCTTGTCCGCCGACAGGACCCGGATCGGCTTGCCTGCGCGCCAGGCTTCGATGCCATCGACCATCTGGCGATAGAAAAGACCCATATTCTCGGTCGAGACATAGCCGATATGGGGCGTCATCAGCAGGCGTTCGGTTCGGCGCAGCGGATGATCGGCCGGCAGCGGTTCCTCGTCATAGACATCGACCGCCGCGCCCGCGATCCGCCCGGCGGACAGCGCCTCGACCAGAGCGGCCGTGTCCACGATCGGCCCGCGCGAGGTGTTGACGAAATAGGCCGTCGGCTTCATCAGGCCGAGCGTGGCAGCGTCGACGAGGCCGCGCGTCCGGTTGCTCAATGTCTGGTGGATGCTGATCACGTCGGCCTGACGGAACAGCGTTTCCTTGTCGACCCGGGTGGCGCCGCATTCCGCCGCGCGCTCGTCGGTCAGGTTCTGGCTCCACGCGATGACGGTCATGTCGAAGGCCGCTGCGATCTGCGCGACCTGTCCGCCGAGACGGCCCAGCCCGACGATGCCCAGTGTCTTGTGTTGGACCAGGCTGCCCAGTTCGGTCTGCCATTGTCCCTGGCGCATGGCATCGTGGTTCTGGCGGATGCGATGGAACAGGTTCAGGATCAGGGACCAGGTCAGTTCGATCGTTCCGCGCCCGCTGCTTTCGGTGCCGCAGACCATCACACCCTGTTCCGCGGCGGCGGCGAGGTCGATGACCGCGTTCCGGCGGCCGGCCGTCATGATCAGGTCGAGGTTGTCCAGGCGGCGGATGACCGAGCCGGGCAACGCCGTGCGTTCGCGCATCAGACAGACGATGTCGAACGGTTCCAGCGCCTTGACCAAAGCGGCCTCGTCGGTGATCGGTTCGTTGAAGACGGTGATTTCGCAGTCGTCACCCAGCCGCGACCAGTCTGCGAGATCGCGTGCCGCGTTCAGGTAGTCATCGAGAATGGCGATCTTGGGCATCTGTCGGATTCCTCGGTTGGGGCGGGTCGGGCGGGCTGTTGCATTGCGATCAGGGACTGCCCGGATGATGCGGTCGGGCGGCGTCGGGCAGGATCGCCAGCGCCGCCGGCCGTCGACGCGTGCGCAGTATGACCAGTGTCGCGCACAGGATGATCGCCGTACCGATAAAGGTCCAGATCCCGGGCACCTCTCCGAACACGACATATCCTAATAGCGCAGCGAAGGGAACGCGGGTGAAATCAACGGGGGTGACGACGGTGATATCGCCGACCTTGACGGCCTGGGCCATCATGAACTGCCCCAGCGCGCCGCTGACGGCAACGGCGATCATCCAGTAGAACTGAACCAGGGTTGGGGTCTGCCAGAAAATAAGCGCCGGAATTCCCAGAATCAGACAACTGAACAGCGAGAAATAGAACAGGATCCGTTCGACCGGTTCGGTCGTCGTCAATTGTTTGACGATGACGACCGCAATCGCGCTGCTGGCAGCGCCGGCAAGGGCGATGAAGACCCCGATATGCACCCCGGTCTGGGGCTGGACGATAATCAGGACGCCGCTGAAGCCGACCAGGGTTGAAAGGCCCCCGATCCAGCCGACCACTTCGCCCAGAATCGCGTAGGATGTCACCATCGACCAGATCGGACGGGTAAAGGACAGCGCCACCGCATCGGACAGCGGCAAAACCGTGACAGCGTAAAAGCTGCCGGTCATCATGCCGAGGCCGAACATGGCGCGCAGAAAATGGGCGCCCACCCGCTTGGTGTAGAGATTGGTGATGCCCCCCGATCGCATCGTCCACGGGATCATGATCATGACCACCAGCAATGTGCGTACGAACAGCACGACCATCAGCGGCAGATCCTCGCTGACGTGTTTTACCAGGGCGCCCTGGCCGGTGAGGATGAAGGCGCCGGCCAGCATCCACAGGACGCCGACGGTATTGGGGCCGATCACACGTGTCACACGGGTTCCCCTCCCGTAAAGGCGGAATTTCCGGCGGCCGGATCGTCCGGCCGCCGCGTTGTCGGACCGGCCTTCTACTGAGCCGGCTTTGGCGGGCGCTGCGAGAACCGCCGCTCGAAGATGCCCTCGGCGATGCGGTTCTTCATCATCTCCAGCGAACCGCCGGCAATCATCCAGGCGCGGGTCTTGCGGAAGCAGTATTCGACCAGACTGTCGTCGGAATAACCGGCGCCGCCCATGATCTGCATCGCCTCGTTGCAGCAGTCGAATCCGGTCTTGTTGCAGTGGATCTTGGCGATCGCGGTGTCCTGGGCCGAGGGTTCGCCCGATTCCACGCCCTCGACCGCGCGCCACAGCAGCAGCCGCGCGGCTTCAAGCTGAACCAGCATGTCGGCGAACTTCCACTGAAGGCCCTGGAACTCGCACAGCGGCCGGCCGAACTGGTGCCGGTCGATGGCATGCTGGCGGGCGATTTCGTAACTGACCCGGCCCAGCGTCAGCGAGCGCGTTGTGTTGCCGATCCGCTCGACGTTGAAACCGGAGATCTGACGCTTGAAGCCGCCTTCACCCAGCAGAATGTTTTCCGGCGGGATATAGACATTGTCGAAGAACAGTGGCTGCCATTCCTCGCCGTTCATGAACTTGTGCGGTGCGCCGAGTGTGAATCCGTCCATGCCGCGTTCCACGATGACCGAGCCGATGCCGGCCGTGCCGGGTCCGAAACGGCAATAGACGAGGAAAAGCGTCGCTTCCGGACTGTTCGTGGTGAAGCATTTCTGACCGTTCAGGCGATAGCCATCGCCGTCGGGGGTGACGGTCGTCTTCAGGTCGGTGACGGCCGATCCTGCGTCGGGCTCGGTCATGGCGACCGAGATCAGCGCCTTGCCGTTGATCAGGTCGCTGAAGTGGCGCTCGCGCTGAACCGGCGAGGCATTGGCCGCGAAAGTCCAGATGGCGCCGAAATTGCCGGCCTGGATGACATCGGCGCTGCGCGGGCAGGCCAGTGCGACCTGCTCGATCGCGATCACCGCGTCGGTCAGCTTGCCGCCGAGGCCGCCGTGTTCCTCCGGGATCATGATACCCATAAGGCCCTGCTCGGCCATCATGGCGGCAATATCCCACGGATAGGCGCTTTGCTGGGCCCGCACCACCGCGCCGGGGGCCAGTTTGTCCTGCGCGAAACGTCGGACGGAATCCTGAAAGAGCGTCTGCTCTTCGGTGAGGGCGTAGCCCATGGGCATTTCTCCCGCTTAAGGCCTGAATTCGAGGGCGCCGATATGCATCTTGCCCATGACTTTGTCCGGATGTTACTATAAACCATACAAAGTACCAAATCTGAAAATCGGCGTATGCGCCGATCATCGCCGACTACCGAGGAAGCCCCAATGTCGAGCCGTCAGCCGCACTCCCTGGATCATGTTTTCAAGGCCCGTTCGGCCTGCTTCGTCGGCGTTTCGTCCGATGCCAGCAAATCCAGCGGCGTTCCGCTAAGGATCATGATGCGGCACAAGTTCCCCGGTCCGATCTATCCCGTTAATCCAAAGGCCGAGACGATCGAAGGCCTGAAATGCTATGCCAGCGTTGCCGATCTGCCGGAAGCGCCCGACATCGCCTATATCACGGTGCCGGCGCCCGCCGTGCCCGCCGCCATCGAGGCCTGCGGCAAGCGCGGCATTCCCAGTTGCTCGATCCTGACATCGGGGTTCGAGGAGGTCGAAGGCGGCGGCGATCTGGCCGGGCAGGTCCGCGCCGCGGCAGAGAAATACGACATGGCGCTGGTCGGCCCCAACAGCGAGGGCACCTGGTCGGTCAAGCACCGGGTCATCCTGACCTTCGGCTCGGCGGCCAAGCGCGACACGCTGCATCACGGCAACATCGCCATTGTCAGCCAGTCGGGCGCTATGGGCGGCGGGCTGGCGCGCCGGCTGCAGGAGTCAGGCTATGGCTGCAGCTATTTCGTCAGCGTCGGCAACGAGACCATCCTGACGGCCTTCGACTACATGGATTACCTGATCGACCAGGACGACGTGGACGTCATTCTGGTCTTCCTGGAAGGCATCATCGACGGTTGGCGGCTGATGCCGGTGGCTGAAAAGGCGCGCCGCAACGGTGTGCGCATCGTGGTGCTGAAATCCGGCAATTCCGCCGCCGGCCGCAGCGCGACGGCGTCTCACACCGGCAAGGTGTCGACGCCGTTCGGCATCTATCGCGATCTGTTCGACGAAGCCGGCATCATCATGGTGCGCAGTCTGGTCGAATTGCTCGAAGCCGGACAGTTGTTCCAGCGCATGCCGTTGCCGGCCCGGGCAACCGGCGACCACGGCGGACTGGGCGTGATGAGCGTGCCCGGCGGGGCGCGGGCACTGGTCGCCGATCAATGCGCCGAAACAGGCGTGCCGCTGGCGAAGTTTACGCCGGAAACCGTGGCCACGCTGCGCGATCTGCTGCCGAAATTCGGCGTTGCGGAGAATCCGACCGATGTCACCGGCGAGGTGGTCAGCAACCCCGAACTGCTGGATAAATCGGCCGATCTGGTGATCAACGACCCGAATACCGAGGCAACGCTGTTGCAACTCGGCAATGGCGGGCCGCGCGATATCCATACCAAGCGCGAGGCCTTCACCGCCATCTCGGCGCGGTCAAAGGGACCGGTGATCCTGAGCCTGCTGGCCGATACGGTTCCCGACGCCGCCCACGAGGAACTGTCCCGCGCCGGTATCTTCCCGGCGCGCGATTGTGGCGAGGGCGTGAAGTATCTTTCCTGGCTGTACCGGGCGCGCGAGATCGCCGACACCTCGTATGACGACCGGGCCGGGGCGCCGACGGCGGATCTCGACCGGCCAACGGGCTGGCGGGAAACGGCGGACCTTCTGGCTGACAATGGTGTGCCGGTGTGCCCGTGGACGACGATTGCCGCTGGTGACAACGTGGCCGAGGCTCTGGCGGGGCTGACATTCCCGGTGGCGGTCAAGGCGCTGCCGGAAGACGCTGCCCACAAGACGGAACTGGGCCTCGTTCATCTGGGTGTGACCGATGCCGAGGCGGTGGCCCGGGCGGCGGCCTCGATCCGCGAGACGATCGGGCAGGACCGGCCGGTCCTGGTCCAGTCGATGGCCGCAGAGGGTGTGGAATTGCTGATCGCCGCACGCCGCGACCCGGATTTCGGCCCGATCCTGATCGTCGGCGCCGGCGGGCGCGATGTGGAACTGCTGGAAGATGTGCGCCATGTCAGCCTGCCGCTGTCGAAAAAGGCCCTGAGGCACGCCGTCGGCAAACTCGGCGTCGACGCCCACTTGCAGGGATATCGCGGCGCGCCGCCCGCCGACCGCGACGCGCTTCTGGCCTGCGCGGCGGCGGTGGGCACCCTGTTCCAGCGGTTGCCGGCCAGCGTCACGGAAATCGAACTCAATCCGGTCATCGTCCATCCCGACGGTGCCGGCGTCAGCGTGGTCGACGTGCTGATCGGCTGATCCTACCATTGTCCACGCCAACCGCAGTTCGAGACGGAGATCGATAATGGAACCAAGTCAGACGGTCTTCGGCGTGATCGGCGCCGGAACGATGGGCCGGGGAATCGTCCAATGGGCCGCCCAGTCGGGCATGACCGTCCGGCTCCACGACAGCGGCCCCGGTGCCGTCGAGGCGGCGTTGAAATCAATTCATGCGATGTGGGACCGGATGGTGTCGAAGGATCGCATGACGGCGGCCGACGCCGATGCGGCCAAGGCGCGCCTGACGGTCGTTGAGGGGCTGGAGGGCTTCGCCGGCTGCGACATCGTTGTCGAGGCGATCGTGGAACGGATCGACGCCAAGCAGAGCCTGTTTGCCGCGCTGGAGCCGATCGTCGGGCCGGAGTGCCTGATCACCACCAACACCTCGTCGCTGTCGGTGACGGCGATTGCCGCGGGGCTGGAACGGCCCGAACGTGTCGCGGGCCTGCACTTCTTCAATCCGGTGCCGTTGATGCGGCTGGTCGAGGTCGTGAACGCGACCCGCACCGAGGATGGCGCGGCGGAACGGCTGTCGGCGCTGGTGACGGCGACCGGGCATCATCCCGTCATCTGCCGCGATTCGCCCGGCTTCATCGTGAACCATGCCGGGCGGGCCTATTATACCGAAGGGCTGCGGCTGCTTCAGGAAGGCATCGCCGAGGCCGCCGATATTGACCGGATTCTGAACGAGACGGCCGGTTTTCCGATGGGGCCGTTCACGCTGATGGACCTGACCGGCCTGGATGTATCCGGCGTGGTGATGCAGACGATCTACGATCAGTTTTTCCACGATCCCCGACTGCGGCCCACGCCCCTGGTGCCGCTTCGGATCTCCGCCGGGTTGCACGGTCGCAAGACCGGTGAAGGGTTCTATCGCTATGACGACGGCAAGCGGGTCGACGTTCCCGAAGCGCCGCCGCGCCCGGGCAGCCGGCACGCGGTCTGGATCGATCCGCGTGACGCCGGTGGCGACCGGGTCGGCGCCCTCCTGTCCGAGGTCGGGCTGACCGTCGAGGGCGGGGAACGCCCCGGCGCCGATGCCACGATCGTGGTGGCGCCGCTGGGCGCGGACACTACGACGACCGCACTTGAGCGCGGCTTCGACCCCGCACGCACCATTGCCGTCGATACTCTGCTGCCGCAAGCTTTCGCCGAGGGCGGCCGCCTGACGCTGATGATTTCGCCGGCGGGGGACAGCGACCGGGTCGACGGGCTGCATCATGCCCTGCACGCCGCCGGTCGGCGCGCCACGGTGATCCGCGACAGCGCCGGGTTCGTCGTGCAGCGGGTCGTGGCCGCGGTGGTCAATCTCGGATCCGACATTGCCCAGCAGCGGGTCGGCGCCCCACAGGATATCGACACTGCCGTCAGGCTCGGCCTCGGCTATCCGGCCGGACCGCTGAGCCTGGGCGACCGGATCGGCCCGGCGAAGGTCGTCTCGATCCTTGACGCGATGGAGAACTTCTACGGCGACGGCCGCTATCGGGTCAGCCCGTGGCTGAGGCGCCGTGCGGCACTGGGGCTGTCCCTGCTGACCGACGATTAATCACCAAGGAGGAGAACGACCAGATGACGTCACCGGAAAGGCTGTCGACAAAGACAGCCGTGTTCGCCCCGCTGATCGATACCTCGTTCGGGATTGTGGCCGAAGGATGCCACGCGGTCGATCGGCGCGACCAGCTCGGATCGTTCACCGCAAACGCGGAGAACCTGGGCGAGGTCGAGGGGGTCGAAGCGGTGATCGCCACCGGCGTCATCGGGTTCAAGGCCGAGCATATGGATCTGTTGCCGGACCTGAAAATCATCTGCTGCTTTGGCGTCGGCTTTGAAAACGTCGATCTGGAGGCGGCCAAGGCGCGCGGGATCGCGGTGACCAACGCGCCCGCGACCAACGGCGACACCGTTGCCGACCATGCGGTGGGACTGGCCCTGACCGTGGCGCGCGGCATTCTCGAAACCAATGCCGCCGCCCGCGACGGGCGCTGGATGGCGGCGCGCAAGGTTTATCGCCCGACATTGAACGGCGCCCGCGTCGGGATCATCGGCCTTGGCGCGATCGGCGAGGCGATTGCCCGCCGCTGCGCCGGATTCGATGCCGCGATCGGCTATTTCGGCCGCAACGAGCGCCCGAATTGCCCCTATCGATATTATTCCGACGTTGAGGCCATGGCGGCGGATAGCGATTTTCTGATCGTTGCCTGCCCGGGCGGGCCGGCGACCCATCACATCGTCAACGCGCGCGTGCTCGAAGCGATGGGTCCGTCGGGCATTCTGGTCAATATCGGACGGGGAACGGTGGTCGACACGCCGGCGCTGGCCAATGCTCTGAAAAAGGGTCTGATCTATGGCGCCGGTCTGGATGTCGTCGAGGGAGAGCCGGAAATACCCGCGGAACTGGCGGATGCGCCGAATACGATCATCACGCCGCATATGGCCGGCCGGTCGCCGGTCGCGCTGGAGGCGCAATGCGCGCGGGCGCTGGAGAATATCGGCCGGATGAGCCGGGGAGAGCCGCTTGTCTATCAAGTGGTGTAACCACGGCAGGTGCTGCGGCGCGAACCGTCGTGACCGCTCAGGCGTAGCTGAACATCAGTTCCAGCCGCGCCTTGAGGGCGTGGGCAATGTGATCGCGGGCCAGACTTTCCGCCCTGTCGGCGTCGCGGGCATTGATCGCGTCCAGGATCGCGCCGTGCTCGGCCAACGCCGTGACCGGGCGGCCCGTGACCGTAAAGGTCGTGCTGGGCAGCAGCGTCAACGCATCGTGGAGTTCGTCCAGCGTGCGCATGAGATAGCGGTTGTGCCCGGCCTCGTAGATGCCCTGGTGGAAGTCCCGGTTGACCTGCGCCATCCGGGGCGCCGACTCCCGTGCCCTGTCGAAAGCCTCGTGGATGCGGTAGAGCGAGTCGATTTCCGCCTGAGAAGCCTTGAGCGCCGCAAAACGGGCCGCCGATCCTTCGAGGATTTCCCTCATGGCATAAAGCTCCATGATCTGCGGCCGGGCCAGGGCGGCGATGACCAGGCCGCCCGGCGCCATTTCCAGAAGCCCACGCGACTGCAGCCGCGACAGCGCTTCGCGCACCGGCGTTCGGCTGACGCCCAGCGACCTGGCGACGTCTTCCTCGCGGATGCGGTCGCCATGGGTGAAGTGGTGGCGATGGATGGCGGCACGCAATGTTTCGTATACCCACTGGGCGCGCGACGTCCGACCCGCTGGCTTGGTGCCGTTTGGAGAAGGGGCGAGGTCCAGAAGGTCGATCGGTCGTTCCAGCGGTTGGTCTGCCATGGCGTCAGGTGGTCCCGATTTTTCGTTCTCGGTGGCGTGCACCGCAAATGTAGTGCGGCATCCCCCGCATGAAAACGATGGTGGTGCAATTTAATCGACTGCCGATTCAACCCTACCGGAAGTTTTCTCTGACCGCATCAGACTCTTGACCATCCGGTCAGGAAGGCGGCCGGGACCGGACGTCGCGATGAAGGCTTCCTCTGGCCAGTTTCAGTATACCATTGTATATGCATCGGTACGCAAGTGTTTGGAAGGATACGGAAATGGCGGACAGGGCCGAGATATCGCCGGGCGACTGGTGGCGGACGTCGATCATCGACATCGAGCCGGGCAAGATCAATGTGCGGGGATACCCGATTCAGGACCTGATCGGCCGTGTCGATTTCGTCTCCATGATCTGGCTGTACCTGACCGGCGAATTGCTGACGCCAGGCCGCCGGAAGCTGCTGGAAGGCACGCTTGCCGGGTCGATGGACCACGGGCCGCACGCTCCCAGCATCGCCGCGGCGCGGATGGCGGTGTCTTGCGGCCTGCCGCTGAACAGTGCCGTGGCCACCGGCGCCGGCATGTTGGGCGACATTCACGGCGGCGCCGGCCAGCAATGCATGGCGTTCCTCTATCGCCTGGGTGAAATGGTCGACGAGCGCGCCGACGATGCCGATCCGGTGATTTCAGCGGTGCGCGATTACATGAAGACCGAGAGCCCGTTCATCCCCGGTTTCGGGCATCGCTTTCACCCCGTGGATCCGCGCGTGCCGCGGCTGTACGAGCTGATGGACGAGGCCAAGGCCGAGGGCGCCATCGATGGGCGCTATGCCGATCTGGCCCGGCGCGTCGAAGATGCCCTGGCCGAAATCAAGGGCAAACGCCTGCCGATGAACATCGACGGTGTGTCGGCGGCCGTGTTCTGCGAATTCGGTCTGGCGCCGGAACTCGGCCGGGGGCTGTTCGTCCTTGCGCGGTCGGTCGGCGTGCTCGCCCACGCCTATGAGCAGGGCGGGCAGGGCCATCGCATCAAGGGGCCGATGCCGCGCCACATCCCCTATACCTATGAAGGACCGGCCGAGCGGCGGCTTCCGGATGCCGAAACGGGGACCGGGCCCGGTTCCACGAAGTCCGGTTCCACGAAGTCCGGTTCCACGAAGTCCGGCACGGACGTTTGAGAGGCAAGCCATGACCGACAAGACCGACGACAACCGGCCATCGACCCTGCCGCTGTCCGCCCTGAGGGTTGCGGAGTTCACGCATACGGTCATGGGGCCGACCTGCGGCGTTTTTCTCGCCGATCTGGGGGCCGATGTCGTGCGCGTCGAGCCGCCGCCGGATGGCGACCGGACCCGGTATCTGACAGGGACCGGCACCGGCTATTTCGGTTTCTACAACCGGAACAAGAAGAGCGTCATGCTCGACCTGAAAAGCGCCGAGGGCATCGAGGCGGCAAAACGACTGGTCGCATCCGCCGATATCCTGATCGAGAATTTCGGTCCGGGCACCATGGACAGGCTGGGGCTCGGATACGAGGCGCTGTCGGCAGACAATCCGCAGCTGATCTATTGCTCGCTGAAGGGGTTCTTGCCGGGCCCCTATGAAAAGCGCCAGGCGCTGGACGAAGTCGTGCAGATGATGAGCGGGCTGGCTTATATGACCGGGCCGCCGGGCCGGCCACTGCGCGCGGGCGCCTCGGTAATCGACGTGATGGGCGGCATGTCCGGCGTGATCGGCATCCTGAGCGCCGTGGAAGAACGTCATCGCACCGGCAAAGGGCAGCTCGTCCAGGGGTCGCTGTACGAAAGCGCGGTCTTCCTGATGGGCCAGCATATGGTGCAGTCGGTGGTCACGGGGCAGGAACTGCAGCCGATGTCGGTGCGCGACAGCGCCTGGGCGATTTATCAGCCCTTCGACACGGCGGACGAGGGTCGACAGGTGTTCGTCGGGCTGACGACCGACAATATCTGGAACCGCTTCTGCAAGGCGTTCGATCGGGACGATCTGCTGGCCGATCCCGACCTTCAAACGAACATCGACCGCTGCCGTCACCGGCAACGGCTGATCGATGATATTGGCACGCAATTCAAGGCCATCGGCGCCGACGATCTGATGGCCCGGTGCGAGGCCGCCGGTATTCCGTTCGCGCCGGTTCGCAAGCCGGGCGAGTTGTTCGACGATCCGCATCTGGTAGAAGCCGGGCTGCTGTGGGACTCGACCCTGCCGGGCGGTCAGGAAACGCGCTTGCCTGGTCTCCCCGTCGGCATGTCCGATCACAAATTCGGGCTCTATGCCGATCCAGCCGCGCCCGGTGAGGATACCAGGTCTGTCTTTCTCGATCTTGGCTATGACGCCGGGCAGATTGATGCCCTGCTGGCCCAGGGGGCGATGGGCGAGGCGAAAAAGAAGGGATGAGCGCGATGACGACAGCCGAGGCATCCCCAGTCCTGAAGCGTGCGGCGCAGGCCGTGACCGACCGCGACGCTTTGACACCCGAAGACGTCGTCGCGGCGGTCGAGGCGGCATCGACCCGTCACGAGACGCCTTGCGGCGACGGTATGATGGTCTGGCGATCCTGGGGGCGGGGACCCGTGGTCGTGCTGCTGCACGGCGGACACGGCGCCTGGAGCCATTGGATACTGACCATTCCCACGCTGGCGCAGCGATACCGGGTGCTGGCCCCCGACATGCCCGGCTTCGGTGAATCTGCCGATCTCAGCGTAAAGCCGGGTGCCGGCGACCTTGCCCGAACCATCGTCGAGGGCCTTGACGCCATCGTCGGCGGCGACACGCCGGCTGCGGTCGTCGGGTTCTCGTTCGGCGGGGTCATCGCGGGCCATGTCGCCCAGCGCCTGGGGGATCGGGCAACGGCACTGGTAATGGTGGGAGCATCCGGGCTGGGTCTGCTGCGCGGCGACCGTCCCGCGATGCACCGGTGGCGCGATGCCCGGACGCCGGAGGAACTGAAGGCCGCGCATCGGGAAAATCTGGCCCTTCTGATGCTCGCCGATCGCCGGCGGATCGACGCACTGGCCATTCATCTGCAAACGATCAACACCCGCCGTGCCCGGACGCCGAGCCGGCCGATCTCGCGGACCCCGGCGCTGCGTGACGTGTTGCCCGACATCAAGGCGCCGTTCACGGCGATCTACGGCGAACACGACATCACGGCCCAACCCGACATCGAGGCCAGGGGGCAGGTGCTGCGGACGTTCCAGCCGGAGACGCGGTTCATCATTGTGCCGGATGCCGGGCACTGGGTGCAGTACGAAGCGCCCGATGCTGTGATCGGCCATATCGAGGAGGCGCTGGGGTGAGGCACGCGCAGATGGCTGCGACAGACGTTCTGATCATCCAGCCGATCCACCGCGCCGGACTGGACATGCTGCAGGCCGCGGGCCTTCGTCTCCGGTTCGCCACATCGTCGGACATGGCCACGGTCGCGGCGGAAATCCCCGGCGCGGTGGCGGCGATCACGCGCAATGCCGGGCTCGACCGGGCGGCGATGGACGCTGCGGTGGATCTGAGGGTGCTGGGTAACCACGGTATCGGCGTCGATCCGATCGATACGGCTCATGCATCGGAAATCGGCCTTCCGGTCGTGTTCACGCCGTTTGCCAATGTGCAGTCCGTGGCAGAGCAGGCGCTGGCGCTGATGCTGGCGGTCGCCAAATCGGTGCCGGCGGCTGACGCCGCCACGCGGCGCGGAGATTTCGGCTTCAAATACCAGACGCCGCTGGTTGAACTGCATGGCAAGACGCTGGGCATCGTCGGTTATGGCCGGATCGGCCGACGGACGGCCGCTCTCGCCCGGGCGGCCTTTTCGATGCCACTGATCGTTTATTCGCCCTCGGTCCCGGCGGCGGCGATCGAGGCCGATGGCGGACAAAAAGCCGACAGCATCGATGCCCTGCTGACCGAGGCGGATGTGGTGTCGCTGCATGCACCGCTGCGCCCGGAAAGCCGCAACCTGATCGGCGCCGAACGTCTGGCCCTGATGAAGCCGTCCTCCATTCTGGTCAATACCGGCCGGGGCGGGGTTGTGGACGAAACAGCCCTGATCGCGCATCTGCAGGCGCGCCGGAGCCTGGGGGCCGGGCTGGACGTGTTCGCCACGGAATCGATGCCGCCGGACTATCCGCTGTTGTCGTTGCCCAACGTCGTACTCTCGCCCCATATAGCCGGCTCGACCGAAGATGCGCTGAAACGAACGGCGGAACAGGTCGCGGTCCAGATCATCGACGCGCTGGCGGGACGACGACCCGAACATCTGGTCAACCCCGATGTCTGGGAGCACCGCCGACATGGTTGACCCCGATATGGTTGACGCCACGCCTCGATGGACCATGGCATTGGAGGAACGACAATGATCGAAAGCAATGGCCGTCCCGGCTTCCGCATCGTCGCCCGGCAGGCACCGGTAGCGCCAGACGCGATCCGGACGCTGGCGGCGTTGCCGGTGGCGAATATCGGCGACGCCATGGGCCGGTGCAACATCATGGATCCTGAGATCAAACCGCTGGACCCGTCGATCCGCGTTGCCGGTCATGCCGTCACCGTCTCGGTACGCAACGGCGACAATCTGATGGTTCATGCCGCGATCATGGTCGCCGAACCGGGCGACATCATCGTCATCGACGGCCAGGGCGATGTCTCGTTCGGCATCATTGGCGATCTGATCGTACGGGCGGCGCACAAAAAGGGTATCGGCGGGGTCGTCGTCGACGGCGCCTGTCGCGATGCCGAAGACATTCGCCGTTGCGGATTTCCGATGTTTCCGCGCGGCATCAATCCGCGCGGCGGCACGCGGTCGGGTCCGGGTGAGATCAATGTACCCGTCGCTTGTGGCGGATTGATCGTCAATCCCGGTGACGTGATCGTCGGTGACGGTGACGGCGTGGCGGTCGTGCCGGGTGCGCGAGCGACGGAAATCGCGGCGGCGGCGCAAGCCAAGGCCGATCAGGAAAAAGACCGGATGGCGGAAATTGACGGTGGCGGGCTCTATCCCGCGTGGCTGGAAGACGCACTGCGCGAAAAGGGGCTGTTGCCCTGAGGTCTGTGCCCTTTGGCGTCCAAAAGCCCTTATGTTTCGAAGCTTGAGCGTATACAATAGCATCCCACGCTGGTCGGCACGATTGGCGACAGCCGACATGTGCGGGAAATGGCGGCCGAAAATCTCAGGAGGAATGGCGTGTCCCAAGGTGACGACAAGGTTCTGGTGAATGCGGATGTTCTGCGCGACCGGTGCGCGGCCCTGTTCGAGGGCGCCGGTCTGTCCGGCGCCGGGGCTGGACAGGTCGCCACTGTTCTCGTCGGCGCCGATCTCCGCGGCGTCACGACCCACGGCGTTGCGCGGGTGCCGCTCTATCTGGACCGTCTGATGCGGGGGCTCGTCAATCCGCGGCCGGAGATCAAGGTCGAGCGCCGCCGGCCGACGAGCCTGGTCATCGACGGCGACAACGGCATGGGCGCGGTCGTTGGCACGCGCGCCATGGACGAAGTGATCGCGCGCGCCCGGGAAATCGGCATCGGCGCGGCGACGGTGCGCCATTCCAACCATTTCGGGGCAGCGGCCATCTATGTGCAGGAGGCCGCCCGTCAAGGCTGCATTGGCATGGCGGTGTCGCCGGCCTCGCCCAGCCTGGCGCCGTTCGGAGCGCGCGAACCGCTGTTCGGGACCAATCCGATCGCCATGGCGGTTCCCACGCGCGACCGTGATCCGTGGGTCATGGATATGGCGACCAGCGTTGCGGCGCGCGGCGCGATCCGCCTCGCGGCAAAGCGCGGCCAGCCGATCCCCGAGGGGTGGGCACTGGACCGGGAGGGCCGGCCGACGACCGATCCGGTAGCGGCCATGGAGGGCCTGATGGTCCCCTTCGCCGGGCCCAAGGGATCGGCGCTGGCGATGATGGTCGAGATCATGGGCGGCGTCCTCGCCGGGGCGAGCGCGACGGGCGAGGTTGGCGAAATGGGGCGGACGATGGACCGGCCGCAGAATGTCGGCCATTTCATGATGGCCATGGATATCGATGCGTTCATGGATCGGGCGCTGTTCGACGACCGGATGGAGGACAGCCTGCGCCGCCTGAAAGCGCTCAAGCCCGCCGCCGGTTTCAAGGAAGTGCTCTATCCAGGCGAACTCGAAGCCCGGCGCGAGCGGCACTATCGCCGCCACGGCGTGCCGTTGTCGCGCAAGACGGCTTTTGAACCGCTTTCAGAGTGCCTGAAGGCTTCGGGCCTGCACGAATTGCCAACCCTGGAAATGCCGGACAGTCAGGAGGCGCGCCGATGACATCGACACAAACGCCAAGGACGATGTTCGACAAGGTCTGGGACAGCCATGTCGTCGCCCAGGGCGATAACGGCGAGTGCCTGATCTATGTCGACAGACATTTCGTCCACGAGGGCTCGTTCCACGCCTTTGACGCGCTGTGGCGTGAGGGCTGGAGCGTGCGCCGTCCCGACCGGACCTTTGCCGTCGCCGACCATTATGTGCCGAGCCGGAACAGGGGGCTGCCGATCGCCGACCCGGAGGTCGAGATGGTGATCGGGCTGCTGCAAAAGAACGCCAAGCGGGCCGGGATCGAGCATTTCGGGCTGGACGACCCGCGTCAGGGGATCGTCCATCTTGCGGGCCCGGAGCAAGGGCTGACCCAGCCCGGTCTGGTGATGGTCTGCGGCGATTCCCATACCGCGACCCACGGCGCGTTCGGCGCGCTGGCGTTCGGCATCGGGGCGTCCGAGGTCAAGCATGTGCTGGCCAGTCAGACGCTCTGGCAGGTTCGCCCGAAGACCATGCGCATCACGGTCAGCGGTCAGCGGCCCAAAAGCGTGACGGCCAAGGACATCATCCTGACGATCATCGCGCGCATCGGCGCCGCCGGGGCGTCGGGCCATGTGATCGAATACGCCGGTGAGACGATCGCGGGTTTGTCTATGGAAGAGCGGATGACCGTCTGCAACATGTCGATCGAGGCCGGCGGCCGGGCCGGCATGATCGCGCCCGACGATACGACCTTCGACTACGTGCGCGGGCGTCCCTTTGCACCGGGCGAGGCCGACTGGGACGCTGCCGTTGCCGGCTGGCGCGCGCTCTCCACTGATTCCGGCGCGACATTCGACCGGGAGGTCACGATCGACGCGTCGGAGATCGTCCCGACCATCACCTGGGGCACCAGCCCGGAGGACGCACTGCCGATAACGGAGCGGGTGCCGGATCCGGCCGCCATCGCCGATCCCGCGCGGCGTGCTTCGGTGGAACGCGCGCTGGGCTATATGGGCCTGACGCCCGGAACCCGCCTGTCGGATGTGCCGATCGACCGTGTGTTCATCGGGTCCTGCACCAACAGCCGACTATCGGATCTGCGGGCGGCGGCGGACGTCGTCCGCGGCCGCCGTGCGGTGGTTCCGTCCATGGTCGTTCCGGGATCGGCAGCGGTCAAACTGGCGGCCGAGACCGAGGGCCTCGACCAGATCTTCATGGACGCGGGCTTTGAATGGCTTGATGCCGGGTGTTCCATGTGCATCGGCATGAATGGCGACCGGCTGGCGGATGGCGAGCGCTGCGCCTCGACCACCAATCGCAATTTCGAAGGGCGTCAGGGCCGGGGCGGCCGGACGCATCTGGTCAGTCCGGCGATGGCCGCCGCCGCCGCCGTGACCGGGCGGCTGACGGATGTCCGCGCGCTGCTTGAACCGATGCCGGTTACTGCTGGCCCCATTACTGGCGAAACGAGAGGTCACTGATGGAAGCCTTCACCACATTCAAGGCGCCGGCGGTGCCGTTCGATCAGCCCAACGTCGACACCGACCAGATCATACCCTCGCGATTCCTGCGCAAGCCGCGCGGCGATGGCTGCCACCCGTATCTGTTTCATGACGCCGCCAACCGCCCCGACGGCACGCCCAACCCGGATTTCATCCTGAACGATCCGGTATTCGCGACCGCCCGCATCATGGTGTCGATGCGCAATTTCGGCTGCGGATCGTCGCGCGAGGGGGCCGTATGGGCGCTGTTCGATCGCGGATTCCGGGCCGTGATCGCGCCGAGCTTCGGCGATATCTTCTATTCCAACGCGCTGAAGAACGGCATGCTCCCGGTCGTCCTCGATGAAGAGACCTGCGCCCCGATCCGCGCGGCCCTGCATGCCGCTCCGGGCAGCGAGATCGCCATCGACCTCCCGTCCCAGACCGTCACCGGTCCCGATGGACGGGTGATCGGCTTCGACATCGATCCGTCGCGCAAGCAGGCGCTGATCGACGGCGAAGACGAAATCACCGCCACCATGCGCTATATGGACCGGATCAACGCCTTCGAAGTTGCGGCCGAACACACCGCTCCATGGCTGGCCAGCCGTCCGGGGTGAGGGGCGGGGGCGAGGTGATGTTCCATACCCCCGTTTTCACCCACCTCAAAACCCGAGACAGGCCAGCGCGACACAATGGCCGGCCTGGTTCGGGTTTCATTGAGCACTGCATATCCGAACCGCGCTGACCCGGATTTACATCCGTGGGATCCGTTGCGGATCAGGTCCGCGTCATCATACGAATAGCCGCCGCGCTCAGTACCTTGACGGCGGTCGGAATGCAGAGTTCGTCAAGGTCGAAATTGGAACGATGGAGCATGGTGTCGCGATCGGCCCGTTTCGATCCGATGCGCAGATGCGCCGCCGGAATGCGGGTCGAGAATTCGGCGAAATCCTCGCTGCCCATGGATCCTTGCGGCAATTCCACGACGTTCTCATTGCCGAGCATGCGCCTGGCTTCCTCAAGAACCGGTCCCAGGCATGCCGGATCGTTGACCACCGGCGGAACGCCTTGCAGGAAGGCCAGATCACAGGTGACGCCGTACCCTTCTTCCGTGGCCCGGCAGATGTTTTTGATGGCGCTACGGACCGTGTCGCGCACGGCCGTGGTCTGGGCCCGCATGGTGCCCTCTAGCCGGACCGTATCAGGAATTTGATTGCGGGCGGTGCCGCCCTCGATCCGGCCGATCGACACCACCGCCGCATCAAGGGGGGCGACCCGGCGTGAGACAATCGTCTGCAGATCGCCGATTAACGACGAGGCCGCGACGATCGGGTCGATGGTCATATGCGGGTGGGCCCCGTGCCCGGATCGTCCGGTGATGGTGATGTCGAACGGATCGGTCGAGGCGAAAGCCGTCTTGGGGTGCCAGCCGACACTGCCCGGCGCGATCAGCGGCCAGTTGTGATAGCCCAGCATGGCATCCGGCTTGACCCAGTCGAACAGGCCGCTTTCCAGCATGGCGCGGGCGCCGCCCAATCCTTCTTCGGCGGGTTGGAAGATTACCATGGCCCGGCCGGGAAGATCGTTCTTCAGCCGCGCCAGAACGGTAGCGACGCCGAGCAGGATGGCCGTGTGCGCGTCATGACCGCAGGCATGCATCACCCCCTTGTTTCGTGATGCATATGCCGGTGACTCGGATTCCTCGATCGGCAAGGCGTCCATGTCGCCGCGGATGCCAACGGTCTTTCCGTCGCCCGATCCGACCAGGCCGGCGACGCCGGTCTCGCCAAATCCGTTTCTGTGGTCGATGCCGATCTTCGTCAATTCGGATTGGACGAGCCTGGAAGTCTCGTATTCCTGGAATCCCAGTTCCGGATTGGCGTGCAACGTGCGGCGGATGTCGATCAGCGCCGGCGCGATCTCGTCGACGATGGCGTGGATGTCGGCCGGCGTCGCGCCGGTGGTGGGTCCCTGGGTCATGGAATTGTCCTTGGTTCACGCGCAGTGAATAACGGACGGATCGCGGTAAGGCGATCCGTCCGCGTTGGCTTTTCACGCTCCAGTCCGGGATCGCCGGGTCTTACTGTTCAGCGGCGATCTCGACGATGCGGTTATAGATTTCTTCACCCCATGCCTCGGTTCCGAGTGCGTCGCGCACGCTTTGCGTTGCCTCGATGAACGGCGCCTTGTCTGGATAGGTGAACTGTATGCCGGCTTCTTCCATTTCCGCCATGTACTGTTCCTCCTGCTCGGGAAGAAGCTCCATGATCCGTGCGGTGGAGGCTTCGTTCGCCTCTTGCAGCAATGCCCGATCGTCCTCGGACAATCCGTCCCAGAAAACCTCGCTGACCACGACATAAGCCGGCTTGTCGATGTAATCGACCATGGCCACGCTTTCCTGGACTTCATAGAAGCTCTGGGCGTAGATGGTCTCGATCGGGTTTTCCTGGCCGTCGACGATGCCGGTCTGCAGCGACGTGTAGACTTCGGCAAAGGCCATCGGCGTCGGATTTGCGCCGAGGGCGGCCAGCGATTGGACGTAGTAGTCGCGTTCCGGGGCGCGGATCTTCAGGCCTTCCAGGTCGGCCATGCTCTCGATGACCCTGTTGGCGCTGATCTGACGCGGCGAACGCGGCATGAAGCCCAGCATCCGCACCATCCGCTCATCGATCAGCTTCTGGTTCCATTCGCGGCCAAAATCGGTATCCAGGACGGCGCGATAGTCTTCGATGCTGTCCATGAGATATGGCAGCGCCAGATACTCGATCTCGGCGATGCCGGGATCGCCGCTCGCCAGGATCTGGGTCGATCCAAGCGCCATCTGCGCCAGGATTTCGCGCGGCGTGCCCAACTGATCTCCAGGATACAGCGTGACCGTGTGATCGGAGTTTTCCTCGATCACACGTTTGAATTCGACCGCCCCTTCGTATTGCGCTTCGCCCGGCTGCGCCCAGAGGCCATACCGGATTTCTTCTGCCGAGGCAGTATAGAAGGCAGTCGTGCTGAGCAGCGCCGCGAGGATTACGCTATTGCGTTTCATTGATGCTCTCCCTATCGATGGTTGGTTGGATCGGTTGTCTTGAAGTGTTCGACAAAATCGCTGCAATAGTCGGTCAAGTGGGTGACGATGCGCTCACCCTTGTCCGACGAAGACCGTCTCGGGTCGCCGCCGGCGATCCCATTGCCGCAACGATCGGTGACATCGACCGCAAGGCCGATTTCAATTCCCTCGAACTTGACGCCGCCCAGACCGGAGGTCGGCAGACCAAGCATTTCGCCCTTGGCCGCTTCCATTTCGATGAGGTCCATACGGGTCAACTGAGGGAAGAGATGGAGATAGGCTGATGTGACCGGGTCGCTGCCATGGGCGAAGGCGCTCATGCCGAATTCGCCGTGCAGTTCGGTCCATAGTTGTGGCGGGATCGACCGCCAAAGATTGATGCACGGCACGAGCACGCCGCGCTCGCGCTTGACCGCCCGGATCACCTGATCGATCAGCGGATAATTGCCGCTGTGGCCGTTCAATATGACGAGGCGATTCAGATTGTGATCGAGGAAGTTGTCCAGAATGCTCGACAGCGTGGCGCGGAAGGCATCGGCTGACAGCGCGATGCCGCCGGGCACCGGCCGAAAATACTCCGCATAGCCGAACGGCAGCGTCGGGGCGGCGATTGCCCCGGACTTCCTGGCGACCTGATCGGCCAAGCTTTCCGTCAGCATGAAATCGCCCATCGGTGCCATCGGACCCTGTATTTCCTGAGAGCCGAGCGGCACGAGGATGACGGGATCCTCGGCCATCCGTTCCTGGAACTCCAGGTAGGTCATGTCTTTCAGCAGATGCTTTTTGGCGGCAGGCATGAGAGTCGGTTTCGCTTTTCTAGGTTTCGGTCGGCGGGTTTGGTCGTGGCTCGGCCTTCGTTCGTCGCTGGTTGCGTCAGCTTCCGAAGACGAGCCGCGGCAGGAAGAGTGAGATCTCCGGTATCAGGGCAAGGATGATGACCGCCCCGAATAGCGGGATGTAAAAGGGCAGCATCGCGCGAACCATTTGTCCGTGGGATATCTTTGCGATGTCCTGGGCGATGAACAGCAGCACACCGACTGGTGGCGTTGCGCCGCCGATGATCAGGGTGAAAACCATCAGCACGCCGAAATGGACCGGATCGATGCCGAATTGCAGAACGACCGGCACCAGGATCGGGGTCAGCACGATCTCGGCCGATGACGCGACCATCAACAAACCGACGACAATCAACATGGCAAGGATGATGAACAGCGCGATCGTCGGATCGTCGGAGACGACTGAAATGGCGTTTGCGATGGTCAGCGGCACTTGTTCGCGCACCATGATCCACGAGAACGCCGAGGCCATGGCGATGATGGCCAGAATGCGGGCGCTGCCGAGTGCGGTATCGCGAACTGTCCGCCAAATGCCCATCAGGCCGACATTGCGGTAGATAAGGCCGAGGACCAACCCATACAGCACGGCGACGGCCGCGGCCTCGGTCGGGGAGAATATGCCGAAGACGATTCCGCCGACGATGATGACCGGAAACAGGATAGCCGGCCCGCCCCGGACGACGGCGCGCCCGACTTCTGGCATCTTGGCGCGCTCGTAACGGGGAAAGTCGTGCACCCGGGCGTAGAAATATGTGAACACCATCTGGGTCGCGATGATCACGATGCCGGGCAGAACGCCGGCAAGCAAAAGGCGTCCGATCGAGACGTTGGCCAGCGTGCCATATATGACCAGGGCGACACTGGGCGGAATCATCGGCCCGACCATGGAGGACGCAACGGTTACCGCCGCCGAGAACGGCGCCGGGTACCCTTCCTTTTTCATCGCCGGTATGAGAACGGATCCCAGCGCCGTCGTATCGGCGGTCGGTGATCCCGACATGCCGGAAAAGATCAGGCTGGCAAAAATGTTCACTTGCGCCAGACCGCCGTGAATATGGCCGACCAGGGCTTTGGCCAAACCGATGATGCGGTCTGTCAGCTTGCAGGCGTTCATCAACTCGCCGGCAAGGTAGAAAAACGGAATTGCCAGAATCAGGAATGAATTGACCGAAGCCGTCGACCGTTGCGCCAGAAGCGCAAGGTTGATGTCGGCGAAATAGAAATACACCAGAGAGGCCGTGCCCATCGCGAAGAAAAGGGGCATGCCGCCCATAAGCAGAACGATCAGCAGGACGATGATTGCAGAGGTCAACATAAATGGCGGCTCACATTGGATCTTCGATGCCATAGGCGGGGTCGCCCGCGCGATGGCGGGGCCGGCGATAGAAATAGCGTCCGAGAATGGCGACGATCATCAAGGCGCCGCCGATTGTGGCTGCCAGCCGTACGACGCCGGCCGGCAAGGGCAGGGCCGTCAGGGTCTGCATGTTTTCGATGCGGACGAGACGAATGCTCCAATAGGAAAGGATGGCCAGAAAGGCGATCGAGACTACGAGGTTGAACAGCCGGACGGCAGCCTGAAGGCGCTTGGGCAGTTTGACGAAGACCACGTCGACATGAAGATGACGCCCGTCCCAACAAATGACCGCGGCGCCGATGAAGGTGATCCAGACGATCAGGAGTTTCGCGAGCTCCTCGCTCCACATCAGGGGCGCATCGAAGAAATAGCGCATCACAACCTGCGCCAGCGTCACCGCGACGACGACGGCGAACGCAATCCCGACGGCCACGCGCAGCGGCCACGCGAAATCGGGGGGTGGTTTGTCGTTCATGAGGTTGCCTACCCTGATGCTCAATTGGCCTGATGGGACCACAGCGTTTTATTATTGTCTAATATAATAATCATAGTTATTATGTCGTTATATATATGAAAGGCGGAGGGAGGCATGACCAACACCGTCGAATTGCGCCATGTGCGCTATTTTCTGAAAGTAGCCGAGGAACTGCATTTCGGCCGCGCATCGGAGCTGCTCGGGGTTTCGCAGGCGCCGCTCAGCCAGCAGATCCGCCAGCTTGAAGAACGTTTGGGAGTGCGGCTGTTCGAACGGACAACCCGCTCGGTTCGACTGACGCCGGCGGGCGAAGTGTTTCTCGATCGCGCCCGGCAGGTCATGCGGTCGATGGAAGAGGGGGTGGAGGCGACACAGATGGCTGGAGGCCGGCAGGCGGGCCGGCTGACGATTTCGTCGGTCTATCTGGGGCTCTATACGGTGCTGCCGCCGGCGCTTTCGGCGTTCGCGGCCAACTACCCGACGATAAAGCTCGATATCGAAGTCCATACCACGGAAGATCAACTGAAAGCGCTTAACGAAGGACGGATTGATCTGGCTCTGGTCCGCCCGCCGCGCAGTGCCTCTGGCCTCCGTTACAAGGAGGTGTATCGCGAGGGATTCGTCGCTGTCCTGCCCGCCAATTCTCCTTTGGCCGAAAAGCGCGATTTCGATATTGCCGACCTTCGTGACCAGCCGTTTCTGACGTATTCATCGATCATCGGCGTCAGCTATCAGGATGTTGTGTTCCAGCATTGCCGCCTTGCCGGGTTTCGGCCCCAGATGGTCCAGGAGGTCAGTCACACCCTGGCCATCGTAACCATGGTCGCAGCGGGGCTGGGCGTTGGTGTCATTCCGGCTTGGGTTCAGCATATGCCCATGGACAACGTCGCCTATCGGCCGCTGCCTTTGCTGCCGAACGCGGTGTCGCTCGTCGTGGCCTGGCGCGAGGATACCATCAACCAGTTCGTCGCCCCTCTGGTCGCCCAGATGGAGACCTATGACGGCGGCGATCGATCCGCCAGTGGTGGTTGACGAGAGATTGCACCGTTCGTCCCTTGTGGACCTTGCTGAAAACTCGACCAGTGTGAGCCCTTGCAGGCTGGATGGGGGCGACAGGCTCATGCCGAGCGTATTGCGAACGTCCGACGCTTCGCGCGTGCCATCGGCCTGTGACGCTGCGACAAAAAGGTCGTTGCTGCAACGCATATAACATCCATATACCATCCAGACAGATGGTCTATGGAGATGCGACGTGGCAAAGACACCGACACGCTCGACACCCGCCAGAGCGCCAGAGTCCGAAAAGATCACCATCAATCTCGGCTTTGTCGATCTGGGTCAGATCGAGCTTCTGGTGCGCGAAGGCTTCTATTCCAACCGCAGCGATTTCATCCGCACGGCCGTGCGTAACCAGATCGAGCGTCACGCCGATACTGTGCGCCAGATCGTCGTCCGCAAGAGCGTCGATCTCGGGCTGCGGAACATCACGCGGGACGAACTGACAACGGCCCAGGCGGCCGGTCAGATGCTGGACATCCGCGTTCTGGGGCTTGTCGTGATTGCCCCGGATGTCACCGCGGAACTTGCCCGCGACACCATTTCCGCCCTTTCCGTTCTGGGTACCCTGCAAGCCAGCGACGCGGTCAAGGCCGCGCTGGCAGACCGGATTTCCTGATTCCCCAAACTCCGAAAGCGCCCCCATGAACTCTTCCTTCGCCCGCGGCATGTCCAGGGCCACCGAACTGACACGATCCGGCAATCTGGGCGACGCGACGGCGCTCATCCAGTCGCTCCTGCAAGGCCAGCCCGCGGCTGCCAATTCATACGGGGCCAATTCCTACGCCGAGGGGCAATTCGCGGATGGAGATGTGATCGAAGGCACGTTCACCCGCCTCGATGATGCCGCCACACGCCCGAACTCAACCGGCGCCAGCAGCACAGGTTCGACCAACTCTGGCCCGAGCTCCATTTTCGGCAAGACTGCCGCGCGCAAGGTCCGCAAGGGCCTGGGCGAAACGCTGCGCGGCATCGCTGCGGACGGGATGCCGCAGCGCGGCGTCATGACGCCCATGCCGCTTGATCTGCCGGACGGCGCGCAGTTCCTGTCGCTGACACACAGTGGCTCGCATGGCAGGCGGGATTACCGCCTTTATGTCCCGGTTAACCAGCCAGAAGGTCCGATGCCACTGATCGTGATGCTGCACGGCTGCACCCAATCGCCGGAAGATTTCGCCGTCGGCACCGGCATGAATGCGCAGGCCGAGGAGTTCGGGTGTCTGATCGCCTGGCCCGCCCAGCCCCAGGGGGCGAATGTCCAGAAATGCTGGAACTGGTTCCGGCCGGAAGATCAGGCGCGCGACTGTGGCGAACCGGCCCTGATCGCGGGCATCATTGGCGACATTCTGCGCGACCATCCAGCCGATCCGGCGCGGGTCTATATTGCCGGATTGTCGGCGGGCGGCGCGGCGGCGGCCATTATGGGCACGGCTTATCCCGACCTGTTTGCCGCGGTCGGCGTTCATTCCGGCCTGCCTGTCGGCGGAGCGATCGACGTGCCGTCGGCCTTTGCCGCCATGCGCAGCGGTTCGACGGGCAAGGTCCGGCCCATGGCTGTTCCGGCCATCGTGTTCCACGGGCTTGCCGACCAGACAGTGCATCCAGGCAACGGAGATGCCGTCGTCGCGCAGGCTCTGCAGTCGCGGCCCGGTCTCAAGCGTGTTCACGTTACGGGGGTTTCAGACGGTGGGCGCACCTATCGGCAAACCCGCCACGACGATGCCGAGGGCCGAAGCATTGCCGAACATTGGGAGATCGATGGCGCTGGCCATGCGTGGGCCGGCGGTCGGACGGGTGGCAGCTATACCGACCCGAAAGGCCCGGATGCATCACGCGAAATGCTGCGGTTTTTCCTCCAGCATACGCGTACATAGCGGGCCGGCCATGGCAGGTCAGCACGACTCTTGAGATGGTCACGTCACATTATGTTGCAGTGCAATGGAAGACTATCCGGGGCAGGGCGTTAGGACGATGAAAACGCTGGAGGCGCAGGTCTCCAGCGTAAAGCTCTCCTTTCGGCACACGCTGCCAGTCTCTCAAGGATATCCCATGACCCGCAACTTAACTGCCGCCATGCGCCGGGGGAGCCGGCTGATGCGCCCGCGCAAGCAGTCCAGGTCGGCAAGATCGATGAAAAAGGCGGTGACCGGCTTCATGGTTGCATCGGCCTTCGCCCCGCTCGAAGCAATGATGCCGAAGGCGATCAAGTCTCCCAAATCGGCCAAGTCTCCCAAGCCGCCCAGGTCGCGCAAGATTTCGGTGCCCCGCATCCCGCAAGGTGCGCAATATCTGGACCGTGAGCACCGCAGCGCCGCGGGATCGCGCGAATACAAACTCTATTTGCCCGCCAGCGAACCAAAGCGGCCCAAGGGGCTGATCCTCATGCTGCACGGCTGCTCGCAAACCCCGGACGACTTCGCCATCGGCACGCACATGAACGCGCTGGCCGACAAGAAGGGGCTTGCCGTTGCCTATCCGGCGCAGAACAGGGGGCACAATGCGGGCTCGTGCTGGAACTGGTTCCAGCCGGCCCATCAGACCCACGGTGTGGGCGAGCCCGGCATTCTGGCGTCTCTGACAAAAGACCTGATGAGAGAGTTCGGCCTTGGCGGCGACGCCGTCTTCGTCGCCGGACTGTCCGCCGGCGGTGCCATGGCAGTTATCCTGGCGGACCTCTATCCGGACATCTATTCGGCGGCGGGAAATCATTCCGGCCTCGCCCGCGGTTCGGCGCGCGACGTGATCTCGGCGATGTCGGTCATGCGCAGGGGTGCGGCGTCAAAGGGAGTCGTATCAACCGTCACAGCACGCTCACTCCCCGTTCGCCGGATCATCTTCCAGGGTGCGGCCGACAGCACGGTACATCCCTCCAACGCGGCAATGATCATCGCTGCAGCGGTTGGGGGGAGACGCCGTGCCGACACGGATCGGCAAACGCTCGGTGGCCGGGCGGGGGTATGCCCGCAGCGACTATGCGGGATCCGACGGTGGCACCCTGATCGAGCACTGGATGATCGAAGGAACGGATCACGCCTGGTCCGGCGGGCGCGCGGCCGGGTCATTCACCGAAAAACAGGGGCCCGATGCTTCGGCCCACATGATCCGGTTCTTCATGGTGAAACCCGCCTGAACGGACCCGAAAAAAGACCACCTGAAGGTCTGGCTTCAGGTGGTCCAAAAAGCGTTCTGTCGAGCGCCGGTCAGCGACCAGCGTTCAGGTCCTTACTTGCCCAGGGCGGCACGGACACCGGCGCCATATTCGGGATGGACCTGGTCGAACAGCTTGATCTGCCGTTCGGCGATTTCGTCCGGCACACCAGCCATGGCACCGGCGATGTTCGAGAACAGGCGCCGTCTCTGGCCGTCGTCGAACATGTTGAACAGCGCCCGCGGCTGGCCGAAATCGTCATTGCCTTCACGGTGATTGAAGCGGTCGGCGTCACCGGAAATCCGCAGCGGCGGCTCGGCAACAGTTGGGTCTTCAACCGGTCCGCCGAACGAGTTGGGCTCGTAATAGGCGTCGGGGTTGCCCTCGTGGTTGTCGAAGAACCGCATCGTGCCGTCCTTGTGATAGTGACGGGCCCCGGATTTCGGCGCGTTCACGGGCAGGGCCTCGTAATGCGTGCCCAGCCGGTAGCGGTGCGCATCGGCATAGGCGAATACACGGGCCTGCAGCATCTTGTCCGGCGAATAGCCGATGCCCGGCACGACGTTGGACGGCGAGAACGCGGCGTTCTCGATCTGGGTGAAATAATTGTCCGCGTTGCGGTTCAATTCCATTTCGCCGACTTCGATCAGCGGGAAGTCGCCGTGCGGCCAGACCTTGGTCAGGTCGAACGGGTTGAAGGGCTGCTTCTCGGCGTCCATCTCGGGCATGACCTGGATGAACATTTTCCACTTCGGATAGCCGCCGGCCTCGATCGCGCCGAACAGGGCCTCCTGATAGGTCTCCCGGCTCTTGCCGACGATCTCGACCGCTTCCTCGTTGGTGAAATGCTTGTGGCCCTGGACGGTCTTGAAATGGAACTTGACCCAGAACCGCTCGCCCCGGTCGTTCCACAGCGAGAAGGTGTGCGAGCCATAGCCGTTCATATGCATCGGCGTCTGAGGCAACCCGCGATCCGACATGAGGATCGTTACCTGATGGAGGCTTTCCGGCGACTGCGACCAGAAATCCCACATGGCGGTCGCCGACCGCATATTGGTGCGCGGGTGACGCTTTTGTGTGCGGATGAAGTCGGGGAACTTCATCGGATCGCGCACGAAGAAGACCGGCGTGTTGTTGCCGACCAGGTCCCAGTTGCCCTCTTCGGTATAGAATTTCAGCGCAAAACCGCGCACGTCCCGCTCGGCGTCGGCCGCGCCCAGTTCACCGGCAACGGTCGAGAATCGGGCGAGCATTGGCGTCTTCTTGCCGACATCGCCGAATATCCTGGCGCGCGTGTATTTGGTGATGTCGTTGGTCACGGTCAGAGTGCCGAAAGCGCCCCAGCCCTTGGCATGCACGACACGTTCGGGAATACGCTCGCGATTCTGGTGCGCCAGCTTTTCGATCAGCTGATAGTCCTGCAGCAGCACCGGGCCGCGTGCGCCTGCCGTGAGCGAATTCTGATTGTCGGGTACGGGCGCCCCTCCCGTCGTCGTCAGAGTCTTTCGGTCCGCCATGCATTCCTCCTTCCGAGTGTTGTCATCACCATAAGGGGCGACCCTAACTCTTCATGCCCCTTCGATCCAATCGATTGATTCAAGAAGTTTGATAGTTTTTTCCTATTGATCTGCGCGAGAGATGCGGCGAACCCATGAATGCCATGGCGCCCGGCGGTCCCGCCGTTTAGGCTCGGGGTGAGGCGGAACAGGGAAGCAAGCCGATGGCGACGACAGCCGACAACAGGGTTCTCCGGGGCGGCGTGATCGGCTGCGGATTTTTTGCGGCCAATCACTTGCACGGCTGGCACGATGTGGAGGGCGCTACCATTGTCGCGGTCTGCGACCGCGAGCGCGCCAGGGCGGTCGAAGCGGCCGGCCGATTCGGCGTACCGGCCGTCTATGACGATGCCAGCGCGATGTTCGAGGCAGAGTCGCTGGATTTCGTGGATATCGTCACCACGGTGGAAAGCCACCGGCCGTTGGTCGAACTGGCGTGCCGTTACCGGGTGCCGGCCATATGCCAGAAACCGCTGGCGCTCACGGCCGACGATGCCGCCGCCATGGTGGACGCCGCCACGGCGGCCGGTATCACGTTCATGGTTCACGAGAACTTCCGTTTCGAGCGGCCCTTGATGGCTGTCAGGGAGAAACTCGACGCCGGGGCGATCGGCCGGGCGCATTGGGGCCATATATCGTTTCGCCACGGCTATGACGTCTATGCCGGTCAGCCTTATCTGCTGAAGGAAAAACGCCTGGCCGTGATGGATGTTGGCGTCCATGTCCTCGATATCGCGCGGTATTATTTCGGCGAAGCGGTGCGGATCTATTGTGCCGCCCAGCGCATCGACCCCCGTGTGACCGGCGAGGACTGTGTGACCATGTTGTTGACCCACGAGAGCGGCGCGGTGTCCGTCGTGGATATTTCCTTTGCCACCCGGATCGATCCCGATCCGTTTCCGCAGACGCTGGTCCGGATCGAGGGCGCCGACGGCACGCTGGAACTGGACGGTCACTATCGGCTCAGCGACTCCGGACCGGGTCGGCGGCGGGTCGAGGACGTCGAGCCGCCCGGACCGAACTGGGCGACCCCGCCCTGGCATGTCGTCCAGGACAGCGTCATTGCCGCGCAGCAGCACTGGGTCAATTGCCTGAGCGCAGGGCAGGAGCCGGCGACATCCGGGCGCGACAACCTGAAGACGCTCAAGCTCGTATTCGCCGCCTACGAAAGCATAGAGACGGGCCGCGCCGTCGACCTGTGAGCGGGTTTGCCGTCAGGCGGTCTCGATCGCTCCGGTGATCAGGCCGGTGGCTTCTTCCGGTGACGTGCCGGCAACAGGTTTGTCGGCGACCTTCCGGCCCCGTCGCAGCACGACCAGCCGGTCGGCGACCGCAAACACGTCGGGCATGCGGTGACTGATCAACACGACGGTCACGCCGCTATCGCGCATGCGCTTGATCAGATCCAGAACCTGGGCCACCTGGCGAACGCTGATTGCCGCAGTCGGCTCGTCCATCAGCACGATCCGGGCCTGGGACAGCCGCGTTCGGGCAATGGCGACGGCCTGGCGCTGGCCGCCGGACATCATCCGGACCAGATCGCCAGGCCGCGTGTCGGACTGCAGCTCCGCGAACAGTTCGGACGATTTCCGTGCCATGCCGGCATAGTCCAGAACCTGAAACGGACCGATGCGGCGGCGCATCTCGCGCCCGAGAAAGACATTGTCGGCCGCCGTCAGGTTGTCGCACAGCGCCAGATCCTGGTGGACCACCTCGATGCCGTGGTTGCGGGCGTCCAGACTGTCGACAAACGTCACCGGAGCGCCGTCGAACCGGATCTCGCCGGAGGTCGGCTGAAAGTTGCCGGCGATGATCCGTACAAGCGTCGATTTGCCGGCACCATTGTCGCCCATCAGCCCGACGACGTCGCCCTGATCGAGGCTGAAGTCCAGGCTCTCCAGAGCGTGAATCGCCCCGAAAGACTTGGAAATGCCGGTCATCTCCAGCAAGGGCATGGCCGTCTCACTTTCACTCTACTATTGGGTTATTGGGCCAGGCGTCGCCGGGCGGCATATTGGTCGAACGCAACGGCGAGGACGATCAGAACCCCGATGATGATCTGCTGGACGAAGGACGAGACGTTCAGCAGCACCAGCCCGTTGGTCAGGACGCCGATCAGAAGCGCCCCGATCACGGTGCCGATGACCGTGCCGACGCCGCCGAACAGGCTGGTGCCGCCGATCACGACCGAGGCGATGACGGTCAGCTCCAGTGTCAGGCCGGCGACGGCCTCGGCGGAGTTCAGCCGGGCCGACAGCAGGAAACCCGCCAATCCGCAGAAAAAGCCGCTGATCACGTAAACGGTGAAAATGAGCCGCTGGGTGGGTACGCCGTTCAGAGCGGCGGCCTTTGGATTGCCGCCGGTGGCATAGATGTGTTTGCCGAACCGCGTATAGGTCAGCACCAGATGGGCGACAATGGCGGCGATTGCAAAGATGATGACGGGGATGGGAACGATGCCGATCCGGCCCTGCCCCCACCAGGTGTAGTCGGACTCGAAGCCGCTGATCGGTCCGCCGCCGGAAAACAGCAGCGCGGCGCCGCGAAATGCGGTCAGCCCGCCCAGCGTGACGACGAATGGCGGCACCTTCAGCCGTGTGACGGCGAGTCCCTGAAGCGCGCCGCCGGCGAGGCCGACGGCAATCGCGGCCGCCACGGCCAGATATACCGGATAACCGACATCGGCGGCCTGTCCGATGGCAAACCTGTCCTGAAATCCGCCCTTGGCCACATAGGCCCCGACCAACCCGCAGAACGCCATCAGTGAGCCGACCGAAAGATCGATGCCGGCGGTCAGGATGACGAAGGTCATACCAACGGCGATCAGCCCGGCGACGGAAACCTGGCGCAGGATATTGAACTGATTGAGCGGGCTGAGGAAACGCGGCTCCAGAATGGTAAATACCAGGATGAGCAAGAGTAGGAAGATCAGGGCCGCATACTTGGCGAGGAACTGGACCGGGTCCATACGTCCGGCCATTCCGGCGTCGATCTTCCGGCTTCGGTCTGTCATGAAAATGGGATCCCGGAGGTCGCGAGGGGGCACGCAGTGCGGGGGCGGCACGAACCGGTGCTCCGGTTCGTGCCCATTTCCGGGTTAGAGCTCGCCGAGCCGTTCGGCTTCGTCGATATTGTCGGCCGTGATGGCAATTGGCTCCAGCAGGATCAGGCTTTCCGGCTCCGTACCATCGCGAAGATAGTCGACCATTGCCTGCAGGGCCGTGCGGCTCTGACCGCCGGGGAACTGCTCGATCGTCGCGGCAAGCCCGCCGTCGCGGATGCTGCCGAGGGCTTCCGGCAGAGCATCGAAACCGATGATCGGGATGTCCAGTTCCATCTCCTGGACCGTGATCAGGGCGCCGAGCGCCATGTCGTCATTGGCGGCGACGATCACGTCGGGAGGCGTGTCGAGGCCGGCGAGGATGGACTCAGTAACCGATGCGCCTTCTTCGCGTGCGAAATTGGCGGTCTGTTCGGCGATGAATTCGTACTCATCGTGCTGGTCGAGGACGTTGTGGACACCCTGATTGCGGTCGATCGCCGGACTGGCGCCGGGCTGGCCCTGCAGATTGACGACACGCGCGCCGTCGGGGAAAAGTTCCATGATCAGGCGGCCCTGCGCCTCGCCGCCGAGCACGTTATCCGCGCCGACATGGGCAAGAATGTCATCGACACCCTCGACGCGGCGGTCGATCGTGATGATCGGAATTCCGGCTTCCGCGGCCTGAGACAGCGCCGGCGCCATGGCGACGGCGTCGCTGGGGCTGATGATAATACCGTCAACGTCCCGGACGATCGCCGCCTCGACATCGGCCGTTTGTTTGCTGGTCGAGTTCTGACCGTCGGTCTCGATCAGTTCGATGCCGCCGATCTCTTCGGCTTCACGGCGAAGTTCCGCCTGCATATGGACGAAGAACGGGAATTCGAGCGCGGGCATCGATGACGCGATGGTCAGATCCTGGGCCTGAGCGCTGCCGACGCCCATGAGGGCCCCTGCGGCAACCGATGCGGCGACCACGCCGGATGCGAAACAGGATCCAAAGCTTGTTTTCGACTTCATTTTTCCTCCCAACCGAGCCCGCAGGCTCCAATTCTTCAATGCCGGTAGCGCGGCAATCGCCCGAGGGCATTCTTCGGCCCTCGTCAAGTGAATAAACGCTATATTGCGGACGATAGTAGGTCAATGGGCGTTGAGTGCCACTAAAGAGCCGCCGGGCCACCTGAACGCTGCCGATTGACTCACCGACAGGGCGCTGTGGTATGACATGTTGACCGGTCAAATAGACAATTGCGGCCCGCTGGACGCTGGCGGCTGGGTCAGTAACGAATGCCGGAAAGTCGGCCGGACAAACGGGGAGATAAAGAGGTGGCAGACAGTCCGACAGGCGTTCAGGCGCAGTCAGATGCCGGTAGTGGTTACCCTCGCGTAGCCGGATATCTCCTCGCTGCGGATGCGGAACGCTTCCTGCGGGCATGTCTGAAAACCGTCGGGGCCGATGATCGGTCCGTCGACGACGCCTCGCGCTCGCTCGTCGGTGCGTCGCTCAGGGGAACGGACAGTCACGGCGTCAGACTGCTGCCTCACTACTGCAAGGCGTTGAGGGGAGGGCGCGTCCAGGGCGCGCCGAAAATGACGTTCCACCGGACGGCCGTGGCCGGCGGGCTGCTGGATGCGGGGCACGGTCTGGGCCACACCGCAACCTATCGTGCCGTCGATCATGCCGTCGGTATCGCGGAAGACAACGGCATCGGGGCCGTCGGGGTCACAAACTCCAGCCATTTCGGCGCTGCCGGCAGCTACGCGCTGGCCGCGGCCGAGGCAGGAATGATTGGCCTCGTGATCTGCAATTCCGACGCTTTCGTTCTGCCCCATAATGGTACCAAAGCGTTTCACGGCACCAATCCGATCGCCTTTGCCGCACCGGTCCCCGATGCACGGCCGTTTCTGCTCGACATGGCGACCAGCACGGTTCCCTGGAACCGGATCCAGCAATTTGCGGCATCGGGTCGGTCGCTGCCGCCGGGCGCGGCCGTCGATGCCGAGGCAAATGAGACCCTGGACCCCAAGGCAGCGGCAGGGCTTTTGCCGCTGGGCGGGCTGGCGTTCGGCCACAAGGGCAGCGGCCTTGCCGCCATGATCGACGTGATGTGCGCGCTGATGACCGGAATGCCGCACAGTGCACGACTGTTGCCGATGGGCGGCCCCGATATGGCGACGCCGAGGCAGGTAAGCCACTCGGTCATGGTCATGCGCCGGGACATGTTCATCGCCGCTGACGATTTCGACGCGGCCATGACTGCCTACAGGCGTGACATGAACGCCGTGCCGGCCGCCGACGCAGGGACGGTGCTGATGCCGGGACAAAAGGAGTGGCTGGCATTCGACGAACGCAGCCGTAGCGGCATACCGTTTACCGGCGATCAGGTTGCCGTGTTCGAGGCCCTGGCCGCCGAACTGGCGGTTCAGGCGCCAGCATTCTCGTCAACTTAAGGTTGAATTAATGTGACATAACTTCCCATTTGCGTGTATGATCCTTTGCGGTTGGGAGATTGGCCGTTCGATCGGTCAGGGGATTTCCGACGACAAAGGGGGGAGACACGTGAACGGTGCAAACGGACAATTCAGGGCCGACCCGCCCTTGTTCCTTTCGGCCAACGTCATAAACAGCGTAAGGCCGATGCAAATCGGAAACATGACGCAGGGCGACCGCCAGTTGCTGGCCAGCGCCAACCTGAACAAGTTCGGCTCCTTCGATCTCGTCTCGGCTGAAGTCGCCAACGGAAACCGGGTATTCGACCTGAAGCTGCTGAACGGATTGCCCACGCTGGATACGTCGATCGATGCGTATTGGTGCCCGTTCATTCAGGGCAATGTCACGCCCGGCTTTGTCGATGTGCCGCGTCTGAACCCGCCGCGCGGGTTCGTTTTGACGGCGGCGATGCAGGGCTGCGCGCTTGTCGTGACGTCATCGCCGCTCGGCGGGGCCTTCTTCCGCGTTTACCATCACCAGCATCCCGGCGATCAGGGCGTCTGGCAGCGAATTCACAACCACAATGTACAGGTCGATACCGTATTTGCCTTCGATGAATACGCCGATGCCAATGCCAACGCGCCGAACGCGTTCAATTTCCTGTTTTATCGCAACAGCCGGTGGATCATCGGCTCTCAGGCTCAGATACTGAACATGATGGGGCAAGCCGTCAGACGTCAGCCGGGATGGCCGATACAGGTCCTCGATGCTTTGCCATGATGACCGTGGCATGATAATTGAATCAGGATATGGCGAAAGGACAAGTCATGCTTGGTTCAGGATTGGCGCAACTTGCGGGACTGGCAGTGGCCGCAGCACTGGCGATGCCCGGTGCCGTTCCTTCCGCCGCCGCTGCCGCGTCCGATGATCAGGCGGCCGAGAACCGGCTGCGGGACTGTCAGTCATTCCTGGTCCAAGCGTTCGACGAAGGAATCGTCCGCGATGTCGGCACGCGTGACGGCACGGTCGGGGTCGTGGTCGACCGCGACGTGTGGAACGAGATGACACAGGCCGCCCGGATCGAACTGGCCGAGGCTGTCAATTGCTGGGTCTTTGCCGGTGACGACGGCAAAGACGACGCCCTTGTCGCTCATATCCAGTTTCTCGGTCACCGCGATTACGTCGTCCTCGCCGACTGGGGCCCGGGCGGACTGCGATGATCCGCGCCGATGGCGTCGACGTGGTCCCAATTGGGGATCGACAGGTGCGGCCGAATTCAGTTAGGCATTTATCGTCATAAGAATGTAACCTAACTGTCATAAAATGAATATCCGTGCCGCTTAAGGTCGGATCCTCATGCTTGCAGCTTCGGGCGCCGAGCCGATCGGTCGTTCTCGCCCTGAGTTGCAGACCATGAGATTCCGCTTTCCGGCTTCGGAAACAAAAGGGGAGGACTCTGATGAAACGTATCCAGCTTATTGCCGCAACGGCGCTCACTTCGGCCGTGGGATTTTCGGCTGCTCCGGCGCAGGCCGACAGCGGTAGTCTCGTGCTGTATTGCTCGCCCCAGGTCGAGTGGTGCGAAGCCATGGCCGCGGCATTCGAAGCCGAAACCGGGATCAGCGTCAGTTCGACGCGGCGCAGTTCCGGTGAGACCTATGCCCAGCTGCAGGCCGAGCGGGACAACCCCCAGGGCGATATCTGGTGGGGCGGGACCGGCGATCCGCATCTTCAGGCCGCGCAGGAAGGCCTGACCGAAGCCTATGATCCGCCCAATCCCGACGAACTGCAGGATTGGGCGCTGTCCCAGCATGAAGCCAGCGACGGCCGCACCATCGGCATTTATGCCGGTGCCCTGGGCTGGGGCTATAACACCCAGATATTCGAGCAGCGCGATCTGCCGCGTCCGGCGTGCTGGGAGGATCTGACCAACCCGGCATACGAGGGCGAGATCCAGATCGCCAGTCCGTTCTCGTCCGGCACGGCATACACCGCGCTGGCGACCCTGGTTCAGCTGATGGGCGAGGACGAGGCCTTCGAATATCTGACCGAACTCGATGCCAATGTCTCCGAATACACCCAGTCCGGCGCCGCGCCGGTCCGGGCGACGGGACGGGGTGAAGCCGGTATCGGCATCGTCTTCATGCATGATGCCATCGCCGAGGCCGCTGCCGGCCTGCCGGTGGAAGCCGTCGCCCCGTGCGAGGGCACCGGTTACGAGATCGGATCAATGTCGATCATCGCCGGCGGACCGAATCCCGACAACGCACGGGCCTGGTACGACTGGGCGCTGACGGCCGAGGCACAGAGCATCGCCGCGACCGTCGACGCCTTCCAGGTGCCGTCGAACATGAATGCCGAGGTCCCGCCCGAAGCGCCGGATCTGGAAGAGATCAAGTTGATCGACTACGACTTCGCGACCTATGGATCGACGGAAATGCGGGACCGGCTGCTCGAACGGTGGGACGACGAGATCGGCAGCCTGCGCTGATCGAAATCTCCGCCTCTCGTTACCCTCAAAGCGAGTAGCCGCTCGATGTTCAGAACCGTCGCCGTCTGGCTTGCCATTGCCGGCGCAGCCCTTCTTGCCGTGCCCTGGTATGCCGTCGGTGACGGCTTCTGGTCGAATTTCCGGATCCTCAATTTCGCCAGCCCGGAGGCCGCGCCGGCCCTGGTGCAGGCGGCGCTGCAGCCGGCGCCGTGGCTCTATGCCTTCCTGCTGCCGATCGGTATCGGCGCGGCCGCACTCTTTAGCTCCGGCCATGGTCTGGCGCGGTCCTGGCTGCTGGTCGTCGCGGGTGCCGGCGGGTTTATCTATCTCATCCTTCAGGCATTCCTGATACCGCAGCCGGCAATCTCGCTCGGCCCCGTCCTTGCCGGACTGTCATTCATCGTGCTGTTCGCCGCCGGCCTGGCCGCGCGCGGCGTGCTGCGCGGCGATGTCTTCGTCATCGGGTCGATCACGTTCGTTTCCGTCCTCGTTCTTCTGTTCATCGTTTATCCGATATCGCAGATCATCCTCACCGGCTTTGCGTACGAGGCTGGCCAGGCGCCTTGGCAGGGGTTCACCGATCGGGCCTTTACCAGTCGCAACTGGGGCCTGGAATGCGTCGTCGGTGACCGAAGCTGCGGTGTCGTCTGGAATTCCGTCTTTCTCGGTCTGCTGACCGGGCTGTCCTGCACCGTTCTGGGCTTTGCGTTTGCGCTGCTGGTAACCCGCACCGGGATGCCCAGCCAGAAACTGGTGCGCCTGCTGACCATCCTGCCGATCGTGACACCGCCCTTCGTGGTCGGGCTGGCACTGATCCTGCTCTTCGGGCGCGCCGGTACCATCACCGATCTGATGTGGCAATGGTTCGAGATCCCGCCCAGCCGGTGGTTCTATGGTCTGCCCGGCATGTGGTTCGCGCAGACACTGGCGTTCACGCCCATGGCCTTTCTCGTCATGGTTGGCGTCGTTCAGGGGCTCAGCCCGTCGATGGAGGAAGCCTCACGGACCCTGCGCGCCAGCCGGTGGCAGTGTTTTACCACGATCACGCTGCCGATGGCGCGGCCCGGTCTGGCCAATGCGTTCCTGCTCTGCTTTATCGAGAGCCTGGCCGATTTCGGCAATCCCATCGTGATCGGCGGCGGTTATCGGGTGCTGGCGACGGAAATATTCTTCGCGATCGCCGGCGCGCAATATTCGCCGCCGCGCGCCGGTGTGCTGGGCATTCTTCTGCTGACATTCACGCTGACGGCCTTCTGGCTGCAGAAATATTGGGTTGGGCGCCGATCCTATACTACCATGACCGGAAAAGGCGACGCCGGACGGCACCAGGGGCTGCCGCTGGGCGTCTCGATTGCCGTGTTTGCGGTCACGATTCCCTGGATGATCGTCACAATCACGATTTACGGGCTGATCATGTTCGGCGGATTCGTCGAGATCTGGGGCATCAATCATACCCTGACGCTTGGGCATTATGCCGAAATGTTCAGTGTCATCATTGCCGATCACGGGATCGTCTGGTCTGGCGGGGCATGGGGGTCGTTCTTCACCACGATCTGGATATCCCTGGCCGCGGCGCCGTTTACCGCCGGGATCGGCCTGCTGACCGCGTTCATCATCGCCCGGCAACGGTTCCCGGGCCGCGCGACCTTTGATTTCATGACAATGCTGAGTTTCGCGACGCCCGGAACGGTGATCGGCGTCAGCTACATCATGGCCTTTAACGTCCCGCCGATCGAGATCACGGGCACGGCCATGATCCTGATCATCTCGTTCCTGTCGCGGAATATGCCTGTCGGCATACGCGCCGGTGTGGCCGCGATGAGCCAGATCGACCGCAGCATCGACGAGGCGTCGATGACGCTGGGCGCCGGCACGCTGCAGACCATCCGCAACATTCTGTTGCCATTGCTGCGTCCGGCCATCGTGGCGGCGCTGGTCTACAGCTTCGTCAGTTCGGTCACGGCGGTCAGCGCGGTGGTGTTCCTGATCAGTCCCGACTATGGCTGGTCAACGGCCTATATCCTCAGCCGTATCGAAGGCGGCCACTACGGCGTCTCGATTGCCTATTCTTCGGCCATCATCGTGGTCCTGATCGTGGCGATCGTCATTATACAACTCGGCGTCGGCACCGCACGGCACGAACGCCGGAAACACCGCCGCGAGACCGCCGCCGCGGTCCCGGATGGCGCAGCTACCAGTTCGGTTGGAGCACAAGTATGACGAAGCCCGAAGGGCGCGCAGCCTCAGTTTCCTTTCAAGGCGTTTCGAAGATCTACGGATCGACCCGGGCGGTCGACCGGATCGATCTCAACGTCGAGGCGGGCTCGCTGGTCACGCTGCTCGGCCCTTCGGGTTGCGGCAAGACGACGACACTGCGCATGATCGCCGGGCTCGAACTGCCCGATGAAGGCGAGATCCGGATCGGCGACGTCCCGGTGACGCGCCTGACGGCGAGTGAACGCGACGTCTCGATGGTGTTCCAATCGTATGCCCTGTTCCCTCATATGACGGTCATGGAGAACGTTTCCTATGGGCTGCGCATGTCGCGAATGCCAAAAGCCAGGGCAGCGACGGCCGCCGCCGACGTGATGCGACTGGTCGGGCTGGAAGGCTATGACGACCGATTTCCCAACGAACTGTCCGGCGGTCAACAGCAACGCGTGGCCGTGGCCCGGGCGCTGGTGCTGGAGCCGCGTGTGCTGCTGTTCGATGAACCGCTGTCAAACCTCGATGCCAAGCTGCGGCGGCAGGTGCGCCAGGACATCCGCGATTTGCAGCGCCGGCTCGGCCTGACCGTCGTCTATGTGACCCACGATCAGGAAGAAGCGCTGGCCGTGTCGGACGAGATTATCGTCATGGATGCCGGCCGGATCGCGCAAAGCGGCAAGCCGGAAGACCTCTACCGCCGACCCGGCAGCCATTTTGTTGCGACTTTCATCGGTGACGCCAACATCGTCGAGGGATCGGTCGATCGACCGGACGGCGATTCCGACCCGGCAATCCTCTGGCTGGGCGGTACGGCGTTCCCGATCCTGCCCACCGACACCAGATCGGGCGAGGCGCAGATTGCGCTGCGGCCCGAGGCCATCGCCGTGTCCAGCGAGGCGACGGACGGCCCGTCGCTGCCCGGCCGGGTCCGGACGCGCGCCTATCTGGGCCCCAAGATCGAGTATCTGGTGGAAACGGATGTCGGCGATCTGCTGGTCTTCGACAATGGTGCCGCCACGGTCGCCTTCGAAGGTGACACGGTCTGGCTGACACCCCAGGCCCATGGCATCTCGGTTCTGCCCAAAGAAGCCAAATAGGCGCGCCTGACAGGCAGCCGCGTTAACGCTGGATCAGATCGACCCTGCCGCCACCCCTGATCGACCCCGCCTTGAGCGGGAACCTCGTGCAGCAACTCTCGATCGCGACACACGAACCGGGTGCATCCGGATCGGGGCCCCTGATCGGTGTCCTACGGTATTCACACATCGAGATCGTAAATGGTGATTTCCACACCCTGATCGTCCCGTGCGCGGCGCGGCCACGAAGTGACGCGCTGCCGACCCGGGACCTCGTGCAGCAACTTCCCCACGTAGACACACGAGCCGGGCTCATCCGGCTCGGGATCCCCGATCATGTATGGACGGCCCCGTTGCAAGTCGGGGACGATCAGGGTGGGGGCAAGAAGCTCAACCTGATCATCAACGCCGCCACCCTCCCGCCTGACCGGGAACCCGGCGTTATCGCTGGATCAGATCGAGCGTGGTCGTCGACAGCGGTTCGGCGCCTGAGGCCGTGATCAGGCTGGTGCGGCCGAGGCTCATGGCCAGACCCTTGTCGCTGTCGAAAACGATGATGTGCACGAAGAACGCCATGCCCGGCTGCAGTTGGACCGGGTTGGCGTGATAGAGCATCGGCCAGTCCATCCAGTTGGGGGCAAAGGTCGTGCCCTGGCCATAGCCGCACGCGTTCATCCGGTGCGCCTGATAGCCGGCGGCATCCAGCACCCGGGTGTGAGCGTCGAAGGCATCGCCGGCGGTGTTTCCGGGAGACAGTGCGGCTTCGACCGCCAGCAGCGCGTCGCGTGCGGCGGCGTGCATCGCAATCTGTTCCGGCGGCGGTGAGCCGATGATGACCGTGTTCATCATGGCGGCGTGGTAGTGGCGAAACACGCCGGCCCATTCCAGCGTGAGCTGGTCGTTGGTGTCCAGATGGCGGCGGCCGCTGTGATAGCGGCACATCAGCGCTTCGGGCCCGGAGCCGATGATGAACTCATTCGCCGGGTCGTCGCCGTCGCCGCGATAGATCGCACCGTGCATCGCCGCCAGAATGTCGCCTTCGAAGGCCCCGGCGCGGGTCTCGTCCAGCCCTGCGGCGAACGCGGCATCGGAAAGGGCGGCCGCCCGGCGCAGGCAGGCGATTTCAGCAGGGCTTTTGACCAGACGCAGCCGGCTGACCAGTTCCGACGCATCGCTCAGATAAGCCCGGCTGTCGAACGCCGCCTCCAGCCTCTTGGCGTTCCGGCCGGTCAGACCATAGGCCTCGTACTCCACGCCCAGTTTCGGCCTGCTTTGGCCAGGCAGATACTCCGCCACGATGCTGGCGAGGGCGCCGGCGGGGTCGGCGTCGGGGCCGTCGATCCAGATGCGGATATCGTCGACGCACGAGGTCAACCGCGCCTGAAGCCGGTCGGGCGCGCGTGTCAGCAGCACCATCCGGCCATCGGCGGTCAGAAGCAGGCACTGGAAATAGACATAGCCAAACGTGTCGTAGCCGGACAGCCAATAGTGGGACTCCTGGCGGAACACCAGCAGGCCGTCCAGCCCCTCACGGATCAGGGCGCCGGTGGCCAGGTGCTGCCGGCTTTCGAATTCTTCTGTCGTGAAGTGAAGCGCCATGTCGAATGCTCGTGCTGTGTGCGGGCGATGTCGGGTGGGTCAGAAGATCCGGTTGGAAAAGCGATCGGTCGCGGCGATGCGATCCACCGGAATGTCGGCATCGTACTGGTAAATTTCTTTCTGCAGGAAAGCCAGTTCCGCCTCCAGTGCCTCTGCCGTCACGTCGCGATACCACGAGCGCGGCTTGTGGCTGGGATCGGCGTTCCAGCGGTAGCCGCGCGCCTTTAGCTGGTCCTTGAAATCGAAGGGGCTGTTGACTGCCCAGATCCGGCATATCGGTTGCCGGGCGTTTTCCAGCAGCCGTTCAAGGGCGGTGCGGCCCGATTTCGGCAGAGTCCGGCCCAGCAGCGTCAGCGCGGCCAGACAGTCGTCGCCCGCCCGGTGAGCATCGAAAAAGAAGCCGGCGTGATTGACCAGATAGCCCAGCTTCGTGCCCTCGAAACCTTCTTCCGCCCACGGGATCTGCGCCATGGAACAGGCCCAGGGCTTGGTCGTGAAGACGTCGCAGAATTTCTCTGCGAAGGGCCGGTCAAAGGCGGCGTTGTGGGCGATGACCAGATGGGCCGGGGCCGCGACGGCGGCGATCTCGTCGCGCGTGATGGTCTGGCCGCGCACCATTTCGTCGGTGATGCCAGTCAGCGCCGTGATCTCCGGCGGGATCGGACACGAGGGCTCGCGCAGCCGGTCGAACGGCTCGCCGATCGACGTGATCCGGCCGTCGATCGTATAGGTGAACGGCACCATGGCGAATTCGATGATCTCGTCGCGCGCCGAATCCAGGCCGGTGGTTTCCAGATCCAGATAGAGGCCGTTACGCAGATCGCCCGGCGGCACACCAGCATAATGCGATGGGTCGGCGATTGCTCCTTGCGGGTCGAGCCGGCGCAGCACGCGATAGGCGCCGCTTTCTTCCAGAGCGGCCGCCATTTCCTCAAAACTCATGCCCATCCGCGCTCACCGCCGTCGTCCGATACAATGCTATTCCGGCGTGCAGTTTAGCGGGGAGCGGTCGACGCGGATACCTTTGTCGGCTGTCGGCGAGGCTGTGGGCGGCGGTCAGAACCGCATGACCATCCGGGCCGAAGCGCCATAGGCGGCATAATTCTCCCGCAGTTCGGCGTCGAGCGAGGCGCCGAACATCCAGGCATTGCCAGCGTCGGCCTGCACGTCGATGCCGGCGATCAACGCATCGCGGCCATGGTCGGCGCCGACGACGGAGAACGGGGCGCCGGCCAATCCCAGATCGGCCTGCCGCGACGGTTGCTTGATATCGTGACGCCAGCCGAGCGACAGGGTCGGGGTCACCGCCGTGGCAGATGACACTGCGAATGTCCTTGTCACCGTCGCCCCGATTTCGGTGCTCAGCCGATCGGCGGCCTGAGCGTCGGCGCTGAGGGAGAAGGCGCTGCCGGTTTCGTGAGACGAACCGCGCGCGAAATGCCGATAGCCGATCGACAACGATGGCGTGATGTCGGCCGCTGGCGTCGAAAAAGTTCGCGACACGGTCGTGTCGGCAAACTGGCCTAACCCGTGACTTTCCGAGGAAGCGGTCGCTTGATAGGCGCCCAGCACCGTCTGCCGGTCAGTGCCGAGATCGCCATAAGTGGCACCGCCCCGCACGGCGATGTCGATGAAATCGGTGGGCACCGTCAGATAGAGGCCGCCGTGATAGCCGGCAATGTCGCCGTTGCCGTGGCGGCCGGCATCCAGCGCGACGGCGTCATGGGCGATGGCGGCACCGGCGGTCGCCTCGCCGAACTGCCTTTCCAGCCCGACGGCAAAACCTGCGGCCCTGTCGTTTACGCTGACCGTTGTGTCGTCCGACCCGTCTTCCGACCGGCCGCGCCTGCCATACCCGGTGACCCAGAGTTGCCCGCTGCCATATCCGTCTTCGGTCATGCGCGATCCGACGCCCGCCATGCCGCCAGTTTGGCGGGTGGCGAGGACGTCGCTGAACCGCCCGATCGACCGCAGTGTGGCGCGGGCCATATCGGCATGGATGCGGCCGGTCAGCGTGTCGAAATCTCGGCTCAGCGCGGTCCGGTCGGCGCGATAAAGGGCGTTGAAGGTGTCGTTCAGGCCGCCGTCGGGCCGTTGGCCCGGCTCGGGCCGGATGGTATCGATCGCGCCGGCCAGGGACCGGCCGTTATGGGTGAGGGGAATGCCCAGTGCGCCGAGATCTGCATACTGCCGGGGCGTTGCCGCCACGCCAACCGCGCGATCCTGATACAGCACATCCATGCGCGTGCCGGTGGGCAACCCGGCGTCCGGCTGATCCAGGCGGGAAAAGCTGCCCGAAACCGCGCCCTCGGGCACGACGACGATGTCGAAGACCTGCCCAAGCCGGGGAACGAAGCTGTTGTCGGCGGGGCCGGAAATGCCACGGAACACCGGCGCCAGGGTGCCGCCGGCGGTGAAGACCGACCCGTCGCCAAGGACGATCAGCCGATCATACGATCCGGCACCGCTGCCGGTCTGCGGCCCGTCGATCTCGATATCGACAACCGCGCCAGGACCGATCGCGACATCGCCGGCAATTGTCAGGGTTCCCGGCGAATTGCCGGGTGTCAGCGAACCGTCGATGCCGACATCGCTGACGATCATGCCGGTGCCGCCCAGGCTTCCGGCGTGTCCGACGGTCAACGTCGGCACGGTCAGCGTGCCGTTGACCGCCAGCGGGCCATCAAGAACCCGGCTGGCCCGGTCAAAGGTCACCGGCGCGCGGATGTCGAGCAGGCCGGTACCGCTTTTCTCGAAGCCGCCACGGCTGGTAAAGGCAAAGCCCCATTCCCGGTCGCCGCTGTCGGTCGAGAACAATGCCGTCCCGGTATCGCGCGTATCCATGCCGACCGGTCCGGCCAGCGCCCGGTCCAGGCGCAGCAGGCCCCATCCGAATACTGGATCGACGCCGGGCGCGCCCAGATCCTGGGCCGTCCGGAACATCAGACCGACGACTTCCGATGAGGCAAATCCGGGATAGGCTTCCAGCAGCACTGCGACGGCGCCGGTTACATGCGGCGCGGCCATGGACGTGCCGCTCATGTAAGCCGACCTGTTGCCGGGGATAGTAGAGAGTATGCCGCGGTCGCCAACCCCGGGCTGGTCAAAAGTCAAGCCGGGCTGATCGCCGCCGGGCGCGGACAGGCACCAGTCCTGCGCGACGCCGCATTTATTGGAATAGGTAGCCAGTTGGTTTCGGGCATCGAGCGCCACGACGACGACCAATCGACCGCGCGCCCGGCCATCCCGGGCTTCGGCCGCTGACAGGGCCTCGTCCGACAAAAACGAAAAATCGGCATCCATGCCGTGATCGTCATAAATCCGGGCGCCGCTGGCGTTGGTCGCGTCTGCATTCTCCGGGCGGATGAACGGCATCAGCCCGATGCCGACCGGATTTTCCGCCAGGAACGGATGATCGATGCGCGTGTTTCCCGCTGCCATCACCACGATCTGACCGGCGTTCAGCGCCTGGGCCACCGAAGCGGCCTCGATTCGGGTATCGAAAAAGTCGCCGGAAAGCTCCAGGCTCCAGGTGCGCTGGCCAGTGCCAGAGGCGCCGGGCCCGAAACTGCCGTTGATGACCCCGACATCGTCCTGATCGGCCATGTAACGAAAGGCCGCGACGATCGGAGAGACGCCCGGCTCGATCAGATCGCAGGTCTCGACGGAGTTGGTGCGGATCGCCTCGGGGCCGCAGACTTCGCCATACTGCACGGGCGATCCCGCCGCCGTCTCGCCATTCTGGCCGATCGCCTTGATGGCCAGCAAGGTCGACGATGGTGCCACGCCGTGCATTTGCTGGCCGTCCCGCCCCGATCCGATGATGCCGACGACGTGGCTGCCATGCCCTTGCAGATCCTGTGTCGCATTGCCCTGATCGAAGGCGTTGTCGATTTCGCCGTCGGGCTGCGCCTCGCTCAAACCGCTGGGATCGAACCAGTACAGATAGCTGTGGGACCGGTCGTCGATCCGATCGCCAAAGGCAAGATGGGACGTGCCATCGGGCCGGATATCGATCCCGGAATCGATGATGCCGACGGTGATCCCGCGCCCCGTATATCCCAGTTCGAGCGCCTTGTCCGCGCCGATCGCACCGAGGCCGTAATTGCCGTCGAACTCGCTGACCGTCCCGGAATCGACATCGGGATCGGCGCCGGGCGGGAGGCCTTCCGTGCCCGACGCAGGCCCGGTTGCACCGATAACGAGGAAACCGATGAGACTGGCGCGGAGGTGTGGTTTCATCAAAGGTCGCATCCGCAATTCTTCTTGATTGGCTGGCGGCATCGACGCAAAGGCCGAAATATCTGAATCAGAAGCGACCCTAGCGGCCGAGGTCGCGAAACGCAAACCGCCGGATTAGCCTCCCGCCAGGTCGAGGATATGTCGCGACCCTATTGGCGGCTGCCCCTGCCGCCGCTGCGATCCGGACGGCAGGGGTCGTGGGCCCTTGCGGTGTTCTGCCGGTCAATCGGGTCGATCACTCGGCAGCGGTGATGTCAAAAACCAGAGCCGCCGCAGGCACCGCGCCCTGGTCGAAAAACCAGATGGCGCGCAATTGCGAAGTCGTCCCTTCAAGACCGTTCAGGCGTTCAAGTATGGCGGCCGACATCCGTTCGAGATCGACGATACCAATGTCGGCATCAATCATCGGCTGATCTTCGTCGGTCGCGGCTGCACGCGCTGCCCACGCAGCCCCGTCATCACGCAAGGGTGGATGAAGGTCGAAGGCGACCGCCGGTCCCGAAAACATCAAGGCCGCCATAACAAGGGCAGCACCACGGCTGAATAGACGGCAAATGGTCTGGAGCCGTTTTTGAGAAGGACACAGGTGCGGTTTGTCGAGCAAATGGTCCGTCATGCTGACCTCCTGAAGTTACATATTGCGGAATTCAATTCTACGCGCGACACTTGAAGGCACGCTAATGACGGCTTCTCATGCCGGGATGAAAAAGGTTCATCCGCCATGAAACGGCGCATTCCGCCCTTGCCGGCTATCCGCGCCTTCGAAGCGGCGGCACGCTGCGGCAGCTTCAAAAAGGCGGCGCTGGAGTTATGTGTCGATGCATCCGCTGTAAGCCACCAATTGCGCCTTCTGGAGGATTTGCTCGCGGTGCGCCTGTTTCAGCGCACGCCGGGCCGTGTCACGCTGACGCCGGACGGCACCGCCTATTTCAACGCCCTTCGCCCTCTGCTCGACGAGATGGACCGGATCACGCGTGAGGTGTCGCGGCGCACCGACGAGGAACCCTTGGCGGTTCAGACAACGCCGGCCTTTGCCGCCCGATGGCTGTTGCCGCGCCTCGGCCGGTTTCTCGAAAGTAATCCCACGATTGCGCTGGACCTTTCGACCGGACTGCCGCCAACCGACCTGAACCGCGACAATGTCGATATCGTGGTCCAGTGGGGCGATGACCCGGTCGCCGGATTGCGGATCGAGCCGTTCATGGCGTCGACCCGCATGCCTGTTTGCAGCCCGGCCTTTCTTGCGGCGCGGCCCGATCTGCGGCGGCCTTCCGACCTCAGCGGCGATATTCTGCTGCGCGATATGGTGGCCGAAGGATGGGACGAGTGGTTTGCTCGCGCCGCCTGCGTCGGCATTCACGCGAATGGTCCCCGTTTCGCTCATTGCGAACTGTCGATGCAGGCGGCGGAATCCGGCCTCGGCGTTGATCTGGCTTATCGGGCATTGATCGAAGCCGACGTAGCGGCCGGCAGGCTTGTCGAGTTGTTCGATATCGAGTCGAGCGCCGTGATCATCTATTCGCTTGCCTATCGCGAAAGCGATGGCCGGCGTCGATCGGTCATCGCGTTTCGCGACTGGCTGTTCCACGAGACGCTTGCGGGCCGGATCACCACGCGTAGAGCTGCCGTGAGTGCAGCCTCGCCCCCACCCTGATCGTCCCCGACACTGATCGGGGACCCCGAGCCGGATGTACCATATTCGTGTATCACCATCTAGAGTTGCTGCGCGAGGTCCCGGTGTGGAAATCTTCTATCTCGCGATCGATACCGATGTAGGTGCCGGGCCGGGCCCGTATTTACCCTTGTGACGAATCGGGACGGTCGCGCTCGGCATAGAGGTGCTGAGGCAGGGCATAGGGCGTTTCGGTCGTCTCGTGAAACGACAGTTCGACCAGTTGACCGAACTGGCCGGCGCGTCGGCGTCGGTCCAGGCCGGGGAAGGCACGGCGCAGGAGCCGGTCGGCGCGAAAGCGAAGCCGCATCGCCGCCAGAACGCCAAAAGTGCGGTACTTCGGAAAGCGAAGCTGATCGGCCAGTTCGTCGCCGATCATGGCGCGCGACACCCTGTAGACCTTTTTCGCCAGTGCGCGCCGTTCGTCGGTGTCGGTGATGCCGACAATGATGGGAGCCGAGTTCACCAGTCCGTTGGCAACCAGTATGGACTCGATGTCGGGTGGCGGTTCGCACATTTCACCGATGCGCTGCAGGCGCAGGGCTTCGTCTTCGGTCGCGCACAGCAAATCCGGATGAACGCCGACCAGATGGCCGGAACATCGCCAGCAATGCATGAAGGAGTCCCGTTCGTCATCGGACAGGAAATCAAGGCCCAGCATCCGCGCCCGTTTCAGAAGCAGACCGGAAAAAGCCGCATTGGCATAGGCGATATGGGCGGAGCTGAGCGGCGTTCCCCAGGCATCAGCCTCCCAATCCGGCGACTCTTTCATCAGTGCGCGCACTCGGGCGTGGATCAGACGGATGCGGACCGAGGCCGTCCAGCCATCGCCGAAAGTATCCAGACCGCCGGGCAGAAATATCTCCGAGACGTGGCGGTTGTTCTGTTTCATCCGGCGGACGCCCTGATCGACCAGTCGACCGGTGATGGCGAATGATTTGGCGATCAGGGTGCAGAATCCCTCGATCAGAACCGCGCCGACGAATGCCTGCAGGAAGGTCTCGGAATTGCCGTGAAAAACGCGGGAACCGGCGCGCGTCTTGGCGGCGTCGAACCATTCGGGAGCCCGTTCGCTGGCGGCGATGACGGCGCGCAGGGCCTCCGGCGCATCCGGAATCGCCCCGGCACCGGACTCGATTCCCGTCTTGATCCAGGTTCGCTGTTGCCTGGGATCGAAGTCGGCACATGCCGCGATCGCGGCATCGGCAGCCTCGTCGCCCATGGTGGTGTGCTTGATGTAAAGATCGGCCATTTCCGGATCGATCCGGCGGGCTTTTTCATGGCCCGGGCGGTAGGCTGTCGGAAGGTACATTCGGCGATGCTCCGGCGGATATCCAGGGACGAACGATACCACCAGATTTCAAATGCGCCGAAGTATTTATGATTTTGTTAAAATCATTTCTTTTGGGCCGGGAACCGAGTCACGAACCGGCGGATTCTGTTACCCATGTCTCCGGGTCGGACAAAAAGGGGATTGGAGCGGGTGAAGGGAATCGAACCCTCGACACTTAGCTTGGGAAGCTAATGCTCTACCACTGAGCTACACCCGCAAGGCCGCTTCCCGCCTTATACGACAGCGCCGCCATCGGGCGCAAGGCGGAAGAAGTGGGGCTCCGGTGCCGCATTGGCCGCTCTTCGGAAAACACCGATTTCACATCGGTGGCCGCCGCACTAAGTTGTTGTCCACGGGACCAGATATCAAAACAGGAGTGAGGCGAATGCGGGTCCGGCGGGTTTCCCCGGTGGCGGTGATGGCGGTTTTTTCAGCCGCAGTGCTTTGGGCGGCGCCCGGAACGGGCAGCGAGTCCGGGAATGGAGCCGGACTGGAACGCTGGCACGGCCAGATATGGGACGCGGAAATCTGGAGCGACGTGGTCGACGCCGCCGCCGGCCAGACTGTCTATTTTCATGCCTGGGGCGGGTCGGAGACGACGAACGCCTATCTCGACTGGGTTGCTGACACAGTGGCGGCGCGGTATGACATCGATATGCGCCATGTTCGGATATCCGACACCGCCGATGCGGTGGGTACGGTGCTGGCCGAAAAAGCAGCCGGCCGCGACGATGACGGGGCCGTCGATCTGGTGTGGATCAATGGCGAGAATTTCGCCGCCATGCGCGAAAACGATCTTCTGGGCGCGCCCTTTGCTTTCAACCTGCCCAATTTCGCCTATGTCGATCCGACGGAGAAGCCGACGGTGGTCGAGGATTTCACGATCCCGACCGACGGCCTGGAAAGCCCGTGGGGCATGGCGCAACTGGTCTTCATGGCCGATACGGCGGTCGAAAGCACGCCGCCGACCAGTATCGAAGACCTGTTGATGTATCTCAGCGCCAATCCCGGCTGGTTCACCTATCCGCAGCCGCCTGATTTCCTGGGCGTGACGTTTCTGAAGCAGGCGCTGATCGAGCTGGTCGACGAACCGTCGGCGCTGCAGGAACCCGTTCGGTCTGCGGAACAGTTCGCCGAGGTGACCGCGCCACTCTGGTCGTATCTGGACGAACTGCACCCGCTGCTGTGGCGTAGGGGCGAGGTGTTCCCGGCCAACGGCTCTGCCCTGATCCCGCTTCTGGACGATCGCGAAATCGTCATTGCCCTGAACTTCAACCCGCGCGCCGCCAGTGCCGCGATTGAGAATGGCGAACTGCGCGACACCGTGCGCACCTTCGTTTTCGAGGGCGGGACGATCGGCAACTCTCATTTCGTCGCCATCCCCTATAACAGCGGCGCGCGGGAAGGGGCGATGGTCGTGGCGAACTTCCTGCTGTCACCGGAAGCCCAGGCCCGCAAGGAAGACCCGACCCTGTGGGGCGATCCGACCGTGCTGTCGATGGATCTGCTCGACGCCGACGACAGGGCGATGTTCGAGGCTCTGCCGCGCGGCGTCGCGACGCTGGCGCCAGAGGAGCTGGGTACCCAGTTGGCCGAGCCGCATCCGTCATGGACCGACGGCCTGCAGGATGCCTGGGCCGGACGGTACGAACGGTGAGCCCACTGGCCGAGACAGTCACCAGGGCCGTCAGGGCCGGTCTCGGCGGCGCACGATCCCACCGGCCGCAGGACCGCCGGTCGCGGGGGCCCCATCTTTTTCCGGTGCTGACCGGCGGCATGTTGACGGCGCCAATTCTGGCCGGATTGGCCGGGACGCTGGTGCCGTCATTCGGTCATCTGCCGGCGATCGGCGCGGTCGGCCCGACGCTTGCGCCATGGCGCGACCTGTTCGCCGACCCGGCATTTCCGCAGGCGGCCGTGCTGTCACTGACGACGGGGCTGGCGGCGACCCTGATTTCGTTCTTTCTGGCGATAGCGATCGTCTGCACCGCCCAGGTCAGCGGCCGGCTGGTTCGCGTGCAAAGGGTGCTTGGCCCCCTGATCGCGCTGCCCCATGCCGCTTTGGCGGTCGGGCTGATGTTTCTGTTGGCGCCCAGCGGCTGGCTTGCCCGGCTGGTGTCGCCGTGGTTGACAGGCTGGGTGATGCCGCCGGACCTGCTGATCGTCAACGATCCGGCGGGTGTTGCGCTGGTTCTGGCGCTGGTGCTCAAGGAAACGCCGTTTCTGGTTCTGATGATGCTGGCGGCGCTGTCGCAGATACCGTCCGACCGCTATGTCGCGATCGCTCGAAGCCAGGGCTATCGACCGGCCACCGGTTGGCTGAAGACGGTGTTCCCGCAGATCTATCCGCGCATCCGGTTGCCCTTGTTCGCGGTCGTGGCATTTTCGCTGACCGTCGTCGACATGGCGGTCGTGTTGGGACCGACCACGCCGCCGACGCTGGCGGTCCTCGTTGTGCGGTGGTTCTCCGGCGCCGATCTGTCAACTCGGCTGACAGGGGCAGCCGGGGCACTGACCCTGTGCCTGATGGTCGCGGGCGTGCTCGTCGCCTGGATCATGACCGAACGTCTGGCCCGCCGGTCCCTGACCGGCATGCTGTCGTCGGGCTCGCGATCGGTTGGCGCGGCGGCGACCATCGCCGTCGGCCACGGTGCCGGTGTGTGGGTGGTGGCGATGTCGGGTCTGGCCGGACTTGGCCTGCTGGTCTGGTCGCTGGCGGAACGCTGGCGCTATCCCGACGCCTTGCCATCGGCGTGGCGGTTTTCGGGATGGGCCGAGACCTGGCCCTCGCTGGCGGGACCAGCGCTCACGACCGTCATCGTCGCCGTGTCGGCGGCCGTAATCGCCATCGTGCTGGCGGTGGGCTGTCTGGAAACCGAGCGCCGGCACGGACTGAAGCCGGGACCGGGCATCCTTTGGCTGGTCTACGCGCCGCTTATCGTGCCGCAAATCGGCTTTCTGTTCGGCATCCAGGTGCTGACGGCGGCGCTTGGCGTAACGGGAACGCTGGCGGCCCTGGTCTGGGTGCATGTGATTTTCGTGCTGCCGTACGTTTTTCTGACCCTGGCGGAGTCCTGGCGCCGGATCGACGAGCGGTATGACCGCACTGCGGCCGCGTTGGGGGCCGGTCCGCTTCGGCGTCTGATCACGATCACGCTGCCGCTGATGTTCCGCCCGCTGGCGACGGCGGCTGCCATTGGCGTAGCGGTTTCGGCGGCGCTGTACCTTCCGACCGTGTTCATTGGCGCGGGCCGGCTGCCGACGCTGGCAACCGAAACCGTCGGCATGGCAGCGGGCGGAGACCGGCGTCTGATGGCGCTCTATGCATTCGTGCTCATGGTGGTGCCGTGGCTGGCTTTCAGCGTCGCGCTGGCTTTGCCGCGGATCGTGTATCGCAATCGAAAGGGCATGGGCGGATGACAGGGCTGATCCTGGACGGCGCCGGCGTGTTGCTTGCTGGCCGACCGGTTTTTCCGCCGGTTACCCGGCATATCGGCCCCGGCGAGATCGTGGTGCTTATGGGCCCCAGCGGCTGCGGCAAATCCACCTTGTTGAACCGCATTTGCGGCACGCTCGATCCGGTCTTCACCGCCGAGGGCACGGTATCGGTCAACGGGCGGGCGCTGGACGGCCTGCCGCCGGAATCGCGCCGACTGGGATTGTTGTTTCAGGACGATCTGCTGTTTCCGCACCTGTCGGTAGGTGCGAACCTGGCATTCGGCGTGCCGGGTGGAATTTCCCGCCATGAGCGCCGGGCGCGGGTCGACGCCGCCTTGAGCGAGGCCGGCCTGGCCGGTTTTGCCGAGCGCGATCCGGCAACCCTGTCCGGTGGCCAGCGATCGCGGGCGGCGCTGATGCGCACCTTGCTCGCCGACCCCGAAGCCCTGCTGCTGGACGAGCCGTTTTCGAAGCTCGACCGCGATCTGCGCCAGCGTGTCCGGGACTTCGTCTTCGACCACGCGCGGCGCCGTCGGTTGCCGACGCTGCTGGTTACGCACGATCCCGAGGATGCGACCGATTCCGACGGCACCGATCTGCCAACGATGAGGATGACGGGCGAGCGGTGACAACGCGGCTGAGGAATGGCTGCCATGCCGCGCCGGTCGGTTTTTCCTTGCCAAAAGCGTGTCCGATCCCGATCACTCTGGCTTTGCCCCCGGATACTGGGTCCTCATCGACGCCCCGGAGCCACCGATCCGCCAGATTTGCCAGATATGGGTAGAGTGATGATGCGTCTTCGTTCCGTTTCGACCTTTGCCTGCCTGGCACTCGCCATTCTTGTGCTTGCGGGCTGTGGCGGCGGGCCGGGCGGTGGCGGCCCGACACGGGAGAAGTCGCCGTTCGCCTCGGAAATCGCAGCCGCCTATAGCGAACTGCTTTCCGAACCCGAGGTTGCTACCGCATCCGCGCGGGTGCGTCAAACGATCGCGGACAAGTACGAGGCGTCCGGCTCGCAGCGCCGCGTCCTTGCCGAAAGTCCCGCTGAGTGGCCGATCACGCCGGCGCTGGCAACGGATCTGGCGGCCGGTCGCGCCCGGTTGAACCAGGCCCTGACGGGCGGGGGGCGGTCGGCTTTTCCCGAAGCCGCGGCCAGGGCGCAGGTGTCGTTCGATTGCTGGCTCATGGCCCATGCCGATCCGGCGCTGGCCTCCCGGCGCGAGGATTGTCGGGGATCGTTTCGTCGATCGCTGCGGGCGGTGGAGAATGCCGGCATCCAGGGTCAGCCGCGTGGAATGGCCGACGATGTCGTATTCTTCGGCCAGGGGTCGGACCAGCTGACCCAAAGCGGCCGCGAGGCGATCGCCAGCGTTGCCGCCGATGCGTCGGGCGCATGGATGCGGATCCTGATCGCCGGTAACGCCGACCGGGCCTCCGAACCGGCCGGTTCGGGGCTGGCTGCGCGCCGGGCCGAAGCCGTAAGGGACGCTCTTGTTGCTGAGGGCGTTCCTGCCGCGCGGATCGACGTCCGGAATCGGGGCGTCCTGCCCCCGTCGCTGGCCGATGAGGGCGCCGGCGGCGGGGCGATGGGGCGGCGGGCCGAAATCTGGGTGCTTTAACGGTATGCGGGTCAGTGGATCGAAGGGTAGAGTGGGGCTGGTGTCCATAGGGGGTAGTTCGAAGAGGCCCGCCATGTCAGGATCGTGGAATGTATAAGGCAGTAACGCGTGGAATAGAGGTCTCGGTGAAGGCAACCTTCCTGGAGGATCAGTCGTCACCGCCGGAGGGTCGATTCGTCTGGGCCTATCATATCCGGATCGAGAACAAGGGCAGCGATACCGTTCAGCTCAGAACGCGGCGTTGGCGGATAACCGACAATCGCGGCATCGTCCAGACTGTCGAAGGGCAGGGCGTCGTGGGGGTGGAACCGACATTGCCGCCGGGCGAAAGCTTCGAATATTCCAGCGGAACGCCATTGGTGACGCCGTCGGGTATGATGCAGGGCAGCTATCAGATGGAAACCGATCAGGGTGATGCCTTTGACGTTACCATACCGGCTTTCTCACTCGACAGCCCGCATGACGGCGCTATGGTCAACTAAGCGGCAAGCGCCTCGGCAGCGAAAGAAGGGGTCGGACGGTCTTGACTCATGAGGAGGCCGGCACATTTCATGCAATCATGCGTAAAATCTCTGATGTTCCGACCCAGTTCATTGATCAGCATTCAAGGGGATCGGCCGTGGCCTATAACGGACATGCCATCACTTCAGTAACCGAGTCTTGTTTGGACCGTACCGCCGTCGGGTCGTCGCAACGGCGTCCCACCCGTGCCGAGGCGGAAGAGGCCGTGCGGACATTGCTGGGGTGGATCGGCGAGGATCCCGAGCGGGAAGGGCTGGTCGACACGCCGTCCCGCGTCGTGAAGGCGTATGAAGAATTCTTCGCCGGCTATACGGCCGATCCGCTGGAGATGCTCAAGCGGACCTTTGGCGAAGTCGATGGCTATGACGAAATGGTCGTGCTGCGCGATATCGGCTTCGAAAGCCACTGCGAGCACCACATGGTGCCGATCCTCGGCAAAGCCCATATTGCCTATCTGCCCGACCGCCGCGTGGTGGGGATCAGCAAACTGGCCCGCGTGGTCGAAGCCTATGCCAAGCGACTGCAAATTCAGGAAAAGATGACCGCCCAGATCGCCAACACGATCGACGAGGGGCTCGCCCCGCGCGGCGTGGCCGTGATCCTTGAAAGCGAGCATCACTGCATGACGTGCCGCGGCATCCGCAAGGAAGGCACCAGCATGGCGACCAGCCAGATGCGCGGCGTGTTCAGGACCGATCCGGAACTGCGCCGGGAATTCCGTTCGATGATTGGCCACAGATAGGGGCGCGAACAGACCGCTGCCCAACGCCCTATCACGTTTGCGTCGGCGCAGCCGATACGTTTACGCCGCAACCGTCTCGGGCGGGGCCTTGGCCCCGGTCATGAACGCGACAGCGTCCGACATCGAGTGTGCCTTGGGATCGATGACGCACAGGCGCCGCCCAAGTCGGTGGATGTGTATCCGGTCCGCGACTTCGAACACATGGGGCATGTTGTGCGAGATCAGCACGATCGGAATACCGCGGGCCCGCACATCCTGAATGAGATCGAGTACGCGGCGCGATTCCTTGACGCCCAGCGCGGCGGTCGGTTCGTCCATGATGATCACCTTCGATCCGAAGGCCGCCGCACGCGCGACGGCGACGCCTTGGCGCTGCCCGCCGGAAAGGGTTTCCACCGGCTGGGCGATGTTCTGGATCGTCATCAGGCCCAGATCGGACAGCTTTTCGCGCGCCAGCTTTTCCATCCGGGTCCGGTCGAGCATGCGAAAGATCGAGCCGAGCGGGCCGGATTTGCGGATCTCGCGGCCGAGGAACATGTTGTCGGCGATCGATAGCGCCGGCGACAGCGCAAGGGTCTGGTATACGGTCTCGATTCCGGCTTCGCGCGCTTCCATCGGCGACTGGAACCGAACCGGCGCGCCGTTCAGCACCATTTCCCCTTCGTCGATAGTGATGGCGCCCGATAACGCCTTGATCAGCGACGTCTTGCCGGCGCCGTTGTCGCCGATCACGGCCAGAACCTCGCCGGGATAGAGTTCGAAATCGGCGTGATTGAGCGCGACGACGCGGCCATAGCGTTTGACCACGCCCCGCGCCGAAAGCATGGGTTGTTTTCCGGTCGCGTCCGTCATGCCGAAACCTTTCTTATCCACTGGTCGATGGCGACCGCGATGATGATCAGCCAGCCGATGGCGAACACCTGCCACAGGACGTCCACCCCGGCGAGCCGCAGACCCGACTGGAAGACGCCCACGATCAGCGCCCCGACGAGTGGACCCATGATCGAGCCACGCCCGCCGAACAATGAAATGCCGCCGATGACGACGGCGGTGATCGATTGCAGGTTGCCTTCGTAGAAGCTTTGCGGCGAGACCGACCCAACCCGGCCGATGGACGCCCAGGCGGCCAGCGCGCACACGAACCCGGCGAGCGCATAGACGGAAATCAGCACGCGGTTGGTGCGGATGCCTGACAGTTCGGCGGCCTCACGGTCGTCGCCGACGGCATAGACGTGCCGGCCCCAGGCGGTACGGTTCAGCAGATACCAGAGCGCGGCGAACACCGCGATCAGCAGGATCGACCCGTACGAGAACTGGGCACCGAACATGCTGAAGGTGTTCCCGAAGATCTTCAGCAGCGGTGCTTGCTCGTCGATCGATTGGCTGCGGATCGATTGGGCGCCGGAAAGCCACAGATTGACGGCGAAAAAGACGTTCCATGTGCCGAGCGTCGTGATGAACGGCGGCAACTTCAGCTTGGTCACCAGAAGGCCGTTCATCGCCCCGGCGGCAATGCCGCCCGCGAACCCGACGACAATGGCAATCGGCGCCGGTATGCCGAAATTTACGGCCAGGCTACCCATGATCACCGACATCAGGACCATGATCGCAGCCACCGACAGGTCGATGCCGGCGGTCAGAATAACCAGGCTCTGCGCCGCCGCCAGGATGCCGATGATCGCCACCTGCCGGATGATCAGGGAAAGATTGAAGGCCGAAAAGAAGCGATCGCCAGCGATAAACCCGAAGGCGACGATGCTGACGACGAGCACGATGATGGGCACCATCGTCGGATTGCCGTGGAGGAAATGCTGGATCCGGTCGATGATCGAATGATGGCGCGGCTCGAACTCGGCCGTGCCTTGACCGCCGAGATCGGCACTTCCGTCATAGCGCTGATTTCCGTCGGCACGTTCGTCGATGCTGCTCATCGAGTCCTCCCGTTTCGCCCAACCGAATGCTGACCACCGAAACGCCGCCTTGCCGGAACGGGCTGTCATCTGCTGGAATCAGTGTCGATGTGGCGCTTCTTGCGAAAAGCGGGCCCCGGGACGGACGGCAACGCCTGTCCCGGTACCGTCGCCTTGCCTGCTTGCTACCCCCAGCAGAGCTCGGCGCCCTCTTCGCTATCGATGGACTCGATGCCGTCGACCGGTTGGTCGGTCACGAGTTGAACGCCCGTGTCATAAAAATCGAGACCCGGCGTCGGCTCGGCGACTTCGCCCGTTTCTGCATATTCGACGATTGCTTCAATGCCCAGAGCAGCCATTTCAAGCGGGTATTGTTGTGCGGTCGCGCCGATGATCCCTTCGGCGACGTTCTGCACTCCCGGACAACCGCCATCAATCGAGACGAGAAGGACGTCGTCCTGCCGGCCGAATGCCCGCAGCGATTCATAGGCACCGGCGGCGGCTGGCTCGTTAATGGTGTAGACGACGTTGATGTCGGGATCGACCTGAAGCAGGTTCTCCATGGCCGTGCGGCCGCCTTCTTCGTTGCCGGCCGTGACGTCGTTACCAATGATGCGGTCATCGTCTTCGTCCCCGATCAGGTTGGGATCGTTGACGTCAATGCCGAAGCCGGTCAGGAAGCCCTGGTTTCGCAGGACATCGACCGATGGCTGGCTGGCAGACAGGTCCAGCATCGCGATCCGGGCATTCGCCGCATCGTCGCCGAGCTGGGCGGCGGCCCATTGGCCGATCAGTTCGCCCGCCTTGAAATTGTCGGTGGCAAAAGTCGCGTCGGCAGCGTCAATGGGCTCAAGCGGCGTATCGAGCGCGATGACCAGAATGCCGTTCTCTCGCGCCGTTTCCACGACATCGACGATGGCCTTGGTATCGGAGGCAGTGATCAGGATGCCGCTGACGCCGGCCGCGATGCAGGATTCCACCGCTGCGACCTGTGTCTGGTGGTCGCCGTCGACGCGCCCGGCATAGGTAGACAGTTCGACGCCCAACTCTTCGGCGGCCTGGGTGGCGCCTTCCTACATCTTGACGAAGAACGGATTGATATCGGTCTTGGTGATCAGGCATGCGCCGATCTGGTCGTCTGCGTTCGCGGGCCCGGTAGCGGCCATGGCAAGCATGGCGGTACCGAGAACCGTTGACGCAAGGGCAATGGATCTTTTCATGATGTCAGCCTCCCTTGAGTGTTTCCTCGCCCCGATTTCCGGGGATCGCGTCGGATAGATTGTCGTGTCTACGATCCTTCACGCTATCCTGAACGAACACCATCCCACTCACCTGTCAATAAACAAATCACTCTGATTTATTGATTGACAGGTGCCGGTACCCGCCGCATCGTTCCGGTCGCCTCCAGGGACAACAGTCGAAACAGGCCGTCCAGGAAATGGGACGGGCAGTGGGGCCGGAAATGGGAAAGACCTGAAATGGGAAGAGGTGACCCGGCATGGTGGGAGCGGGTGGGCTGACGCAGCCCGGGGGCCAGCAGCTGCGTGGTTCGAACCAGAGCGGCATGCGGGCCTATAACGAACGGCTGGTGCTCAGCCTGGTGCGTCGTCACGGTATTCTGGTCAAGACGGAACTGGCAAGGATGACCGGCTTGTCGGCGCAGACGATCTCGGTAATCATGCGCGCGCTGGAGGCTGAGGCTTTGCTGATCAGGGGCGATCCCATTCGCGGCAAGGTCGGCCAGCCGTCGGTTCCGCTGTCGATCAACGCCGACGGTGCCTTCTGTCTGGGCCTCAAGGTCGGGCGCCGGAGCGCCGAGCTGGTACTGATCGATTTTCTGGGCACTGTGCGCGGCAAATGCCGTCGCGCTTATCGCTTTCCCGATCCGCGCGCCATTATCACCTTCGTGGCCGAAGGTATGGAGTCTCTGATAGACGAGCTTGATGCCGATCTGCGCCAGCGGATCGCCGGTTTCGGTGTCGCCATGCCCTTTCAACTCTGGAACTGGCACGAGGAAGTCGGCGCTCCCGCCGACGCCATGGATCAGTGGCGCCATGTCGACATGCGCGCGGAAATCGCCGATGTCTGCAGCTATCCGGTATATCTTCAGAACGATGCCACGGCGGCCTGTGCCGCGGAACTGCTGTTCGGCGATCAAACGGGCCGACAGGATTTCATCTATTTCTACATCGGCACCTTCATCGGCGGCGGCATCGTCCTGAACGGTAGCCTCTATACCGGGCGCACGGGCAATGCCGGCGCGCTGGGCTCGATGCCCGTTCCCGGACCCGGCGGCAAACCCGAACAGCTCATCGATCAGGCCTCGTTGCTGGTGCTGGAACGCATGCTGCTGGCGGCCGGCCAGGATCCGTCGCCGCTATGGCAGGCGTCCGGCGATTGGGCCGCCATCGACGATCATGTCGAGCGGTGGATCACCGCCGTCGCCCGGGGACTGGCGCATGCCATCGTAGCGTCTGTATCGATGATCGACTTCGAGGCGGTGGTGATCGATGGCGGCATGCCGCGGGATGTTCGGGATCGGCTGGTCGCGGCGACCCGCCGCGCCATCGGCGCCCACGACCTGCAGGGCCTTGATATGCCCGAGATCGAGGCCGGCACGATCGGCTCCATCGGCCGGGCGCTAGGGGCGGCGAGTCTGCCTCTGTTCGATCGATATCTGGTCGACCAGCATACGCTGATGCGTGAAGCGTGACGGGTGATGCCGACGATGCAGCCAATCCCTTCAATCCACGCCTGCCGCAACACAAGCCGCGACTTATTCGGCCGCTTCGGCCCGGGATCGTCCCAGCAGGTCGGCGACGCGGGCCGCCGAGACGGTAACGTTGCCCTCCATGAGCCGTCGGGCGGTCCGGAAGACACCGGCGCTGTTGGCGGTCCAGGTGCCTTCCGCTGTGCGCTCCACATCGGCAACCGCGGGCAGAATGCCGGATGCATGCCCGATGGCGAAAGCCCCGCCATTCTTTTTGGCGTCGACGGGACGGGCGCGGGCATGAACGACCGTGCCCTCGATGGCCGCGGCGGTCGCCGTGCATAACGCCCCGGTCAACGGTATCGCCCGGTGCGCCTGACCCATGGACAGCATCCTTACCAGTATGTTCACGCCGTCAGCATCGACCGCCTCGCCGGAGGTCAGGCAATAGGCCGAGGGCGGCCCGACCAGCGCGACCTTCGGATTGCCGGGAATACGCGCGGCCGCGGTAATATCGGGCGCCATGCCGGCCTTGACGGCGGCCAGCCGGCGGATCAGATCGAGCCGTTCCATCAACGCCGTGTCGGCCTCCATGGAGTCGGGCGTGATCGATGCCGATACGCCCAGGCTTTCGGCATCGACGAAAACAGCGGCATTGGTGGCGTCGACGACAGAGACCGTAATCGGGCCCGGCAGGTTCGGATGTTCCAGTACGTCCCGTGTTGCGCCAGTCGGCAGCAACCTTTCGGTCGCGGCGCCGCCCGGTTGAACGAAGTCCAGCCGGATCGGTGCGCCGCTGCCGGCAACGCCGGGATTGACGAATTCGCCGTCGATGACGGGCAGTCCGTCCGCTACGGTAAAGCGACTGACGATGATCTTGTTCGTGTTGGTGTTGAAGATGCGCACCACCGCCTCGTTGCCGCTGACGGCGACCAGCCCCTGTTCGACCGCGAACGGACCGATCGCCGACGACATGTTGCCGCAATTGGCGCTGTAGTCGACGCGCAACCCGTTCACCGGGATCTGGGCGAAGGTATAGTCGACATCGGCGTCGGGACGGTCCGACACCGAGACGATGCAGGCCTTCGACAGTGACGACATGCCCCCGCCCATGCCGTCGAGCTGACGCTTGCCGGGATCGGGGCTGCCCAGCGCCGCCAGGAACACGGCGTCGCGTTCCGCCGCGTCGGTGGGCAGGTCGCGCGGCTGGAAAACCAACGCGTTGCTGGTCCCGCCGCGCATGAACACCGCTGGAAACCGGCGCAGGGGCGAAGGGTTCGCGGCCATTGTCATGCCGATCCCATGGCGTTGCGCAGCACGTATTGCAGAATGCCGCCCTGTTGGTAATAGGTTACCTCGATATTCGTATCGAGACGGCAGACCAGCGGCACCCGCTCGACCGAACCGTCGGCGCGCGTGATCTCTGCCGTCACCTCCATGCGCGGTGTAATGGCGCCGTCCAGGCCCCGGATCGTGATCGTTTCCGTGCCATCGAGGCCCAGGGTTTCGCGGGTCACGCCGTCCTTGAACTGCAGCGGCAGGACGCCCATGCCGACCAGGTTCGATCGGTGAATGCGTTCCAGCCCTTCGGCGATCACGGCCCGAACACCCAGTATCCACGTGCCCTTGGCGGCCCAGTCACGCGACGACCCGGCGCCATAGTCTCGACCGGCGATCACGACGAGGGGCACGCCCTCCGCCCTATATCGGGCAGCGGCTTCGTGCATCGGTAGCAGGTCACCCGACGGGTGATGGTGAGTCCAGCCGCCGTCGTGGTCGGGCGCCATCTCGTTGTGCAGGCGGATATTGGCAAAGGCGCCGCGGGTCATGACCTCGTGATTGACCCGCCGCGCGGCGAACGAGTTGAAATCCTTCGCGCTGACGCCTTGCTCCATCAGGAACTTGCCGGCGGCGGATGTTGGCGTGATCGTTCCGACCGGCGATATGTGGTCGGTGGTGATCGAGTCACCCAGGATTGCCAGCGGCCGGGCGCCGATGATGTCGGTCACCGGATCGGGCGTCGGGCCCAAATTCAGGAAGAATGGCGGCTCCTTCATGTAAAGGCTGTCGTCCGGCCACTCGAACAGCGCGCCTTCCGGGGCCGACAATTCCTTCCACCGGGCATCGCCCTCGAACAGTGTCGTCCCGTAGCGCGCGCGGAAACGCTCCGGCGTCAGGGCATCGTTGACGACCGCGATCAATTCTTCGTCGCTGGGCCAGAGTTCGGAGAAATAGACCGGCTTGCCGTCGCCGTCATGGCCGAGCGGTTCCGTCAGCAGGTCCAGCGCCATGGTACCGGCGATCGCATAGGCGACGACCAGCGGCGGCGATCCGATATAGTTGATGCGGGCATGCGGATGGACACGGCCTTCGAAATTGCGGTTGCCCGACAGCACGGCCGCGGCGGCAACGTCGTTGTTCTGGATCGTGTCGGCAATTTCCGGCGCCAGCGGGCCGGAATTGCCCATGCAGGTCGTGCAGCCGTAGCCCACGCATTGAAAGCCCAACTGGTCGAGATAGGGCTGCAGGCCGGTGGCCACCAGATAGTCGGTGACCACGCGCGAGCCGGGCGCGAGCGAGGTCTTGACCCATGGCTTCGAGGTCAGGCCCCGTTCCACTGCCTTTTTCGCCAGCAATCCGGCGGCCAGCATGACCGACGGGTTGGACGTGTTGGTGCAGCTCGTGATCGCCGCCACAACGACATCGCCGTGATCCAGCGTCCAATCCCGGCCGGCGACCGGCGCGCCGCCCTCGGGCAGTGGCTTTTGTTTCGGCAGCACCTCGGTCTTGAAAGCCTCGGCCGCACGGGAAAGCGCGATCCGGTCCTGCGGGCGGCGCGGCCCGGCAATGCAGGGGACGATCGACGACAGATCGACGGTGACGAGTTCGGGGAAATCGGGTTGCGGGCCGTGGGCGTCATGCCACAGGCCCTGAGCGCGGCCATAGGCTTCGACCAGGTCCAGGTGGTCGCCGCCGCGGTCGGTCTGTTCCAGATAGCGCAGCGTCTCGGCGTCCCAGGGGAAGAAGCCCATGGTCGCCCCGTATTCCGGCGCCATGTTCGCCAGCGTCGCGCGGTCCGACAGCGGCAGGCTTTCCAGCCCCTCGCCGAAGAACTCGACGAACGCGCCGACCACGCCGACATTGCGCAGCGTTTCAGTCAGGGTCAGCACCAGATCGGTCGCCGTGACGCCGACGGGCAGGCGGCCGTCCAGCCGGCAGCCGACGATGCGCGGCACCGTCATGGTGACCGGCTGGCCCAGCATCGCGGCGCCGGCCTCGATACCGCCGACGCCCCAGCCCAGAACGCCCATGCCGTTGATCATCGGGGTGTGGCTGTCCGTGCCCAGCAGGGTTTCAGGGAACGCCGTGGTGCGGTTGTCGTCGCTGGACGTCCAGACACAGCGGGCCAGCGCCTCCAGATTGACCTGATGGCAGATGCCGGTGCCGGGCGGAACGGCGCGGAAATTATCGAACGTGTTCTGCGCCCAGCGAAGGAAGCGATAGCGCTCGCCGTTGCGTTCGAATTCCAGATCGAGATTGGCGGCAAACGCTTCGTCATTGCCGAAATGGTCGACCATGACCGAGTGGTCGACGACCAGATCGGACGGGATCTGCGGGTTGACCTTGGACGGATCGCCGCCGTTGCGCGCCATGGCGCCGCGCAGCGCGGCGAAATCGGCCATCAGCGGAATGCCGGCGCTGTCATTCATCAGGATGCGGGTTGGATGGAACCAGATTTCGCGTTCGGTGCGTGTCGCGGCGACGTTCTCGGCGAACGACGTCAGATGGTCGCGCGTGACCGTTACGCCGTCCTCGTGGCGCAGCAGGTTCTCGTACAGCACCTTGGCCGAACGGGGCATGCGCGTGACCGCTCCAGCCCCGGCGGCCTCTGCGGCATCGAGGCTGTAATACCCGACGCGGCGGCCATTGACGTCCAGTTCACTCCGGGTTCCCAGGCTATCGCGGCTCGCGGTCATCATGATGCGTTCTTCCCCATGCGTTCTTCACCAGAATGGCGCGCGCTCCACTGGCGGCACCTATTGTGTTGATCGTCTGAACCCCGTGCTTAGACGTCGCCGGGCCGGTGGCCCGCGCCGCCGGCATAGCGCGCCGCCACATCGTCTTCGGGCAGATACTTTTCTTCCAGCGCGCGCACGTCCGAAATGCCGGTAAACTCGTACCAGTTCTCGACCGGATGGCCATCCAGATCGGCCAGATGCTCGATCTCGTGCTCGGTCCCGCGCTCGCGCAGGCCGTTCAGCATGTCCCATTCCGCCCGTATACCGGCCCGGATCGACGCCAGCGGAAACAGCACGACCGCGTATCCCATGGCGGCGACTTCTGCGAGCGGCAACTTTGGCGTTGTGCGTTTGCGCGCATAGCCGCCCATGTTGAAGACTTTCGGCCCCGGGACTTCGGCGGCGAAGCGGGCGTATTCCTCGACCGACAGCAAGGCGTCGGGAAAGATCATGTCGGCGCCGGCCTCGGCATAAATCTGGCCGCGCCTGATCGCGTCGTCGAGATCGACCGCGCCGCGCGCGTCGGTGCGGGCGATGATGACCAGATTGGCGTCCTGGCGGGCGTCGGTGGCCGCGCGGATCTTGCCGGCCATTTCTTCTGCCGGGACAACGGCCTTGCCGGCGATCGAGCCGCAACGCTTGGGGATTACCTGATCTTCGAGATGCAGGGCCGTGACCCCGGCGGCCTCGTATTCCCGGACCGTGCGGATCACGTTGACGGCATTGCCATAGCCGTTGTCGGCGTCCGCGATTACCGGCACGCCCGACGCCTCGACCACGAACCGGGCCATCATCGCCATTTCCGTCATCGTCAGCAGCCCGACATCGGCCTTGCCGGTCAGGCCGTTGGCGACGCCGGACCCTGTCATGTAGATGCAGGCGTGACCGGTCCGGTCGATCATCGACGCGCTGAGTCCGTTATGCGCGCCCGGAGCGACGATCAGCCGCCCCGAAGCCAGCATGTCGCGAAAGCGGATGCGGCGCGCGGCCGCGTCAGACGGCATAGGATTTGTCCCGCGCCATATAGTCGGCGGTACCGATGATCTCTTCGCGCCCCTTGAAGGTGACCATGCGTTCCTGCACCGATCCGGAGTGGCCGTCGCGGGCGATGGCTTCGAGTGCCGCTTCCATGCCACCGATCGCCGCGCGCTGGGTGTCGCTGGGGATGATCACGAAGGCATAGCCGAGCTCGCCCAGCCGGGCGGCGGGAACCAGCGGTGTCTTGCCGCCGGCGAACATGTTGATCAGCTTGGGATAGGGCAGGTCGCGGGCGATGGATTCGATTTGCTCCACCGTTGTCGGCGCCTCGACGAAGATGACGTCGGCGCCGGCGTCCATGTAAGCGTGCGAGCGTTCGATCGTCTTTTCGTAGCCCTCGACGGCCAGACCGTCGGTGCGCGCGATCAGAACGAAGTCGGGGTCCTCGCTGGCGTCTTTCACCGCCTTGATCTTCTGCGTCATCTCTGTGGTAGGCACGATGCCCTTGTCGTCGTAATGGCCGCACCGCTTCGGAAAGCTCTGATCTTCCAGATGGAAGCCGGCGACACCCGCGCGCTGGAACGCCTTGACGGCGTGCTGGGCGTTGAGCGCATTGCCGTAACCGGTATCGGCGTCGGCAATCAGCGGGATCGATATCGCATCGACCATGGTTTCCAGCCGAGCGACGATTTCATTCATGCTCATCAGGCCCAGATCCGGGATGCCGGTACTGCGGGAAATCGCGCCGCCGCTGGCATAAACGGCCGGAAATCCGGCCCGCTCGACGAGCCGCGCCGACAGGCCGTCATAGGCGCCCGGTGCGATGACGGGGGGATTGTCCTTCATGAGTTGGCGCAGTGCCGTCGATGCTTTCACGTCATTTCTCCATCGTTTTCTTTTCGGTGGGGTTTCTTGCCCCCGGTTCGGTCCCGAAATCAGTCAGTCGTCGGCATCCGCCAACGCCGAGAGACTGGTCAGATTACCTTGCAGTATGGCGCGTGCCGTCGTGATGTGCCGGCGCATCAGAATTTCCGCCAGATCGGCGTCACGGTCCTGAATTGCCCCAAGGACGCGCTTGTGTTCCAGCAGGGCACGGTTGGCCCGTCCCGGCGAACCGCGGTGCTGGTATCGGTACAGTTTCAGCAACTGATAGAGGTCGCCGCACAGAATGCCTTCGATCAGATCGTTCCGCGCGCCCTTCACGATGCGATAGTGAAAATCGAAGTCGTGGTCGCGTTGATAGTAAACATCTGTGCCCTGAAGCACCTGCTCGTGATCGGCAAGTAGATCGGCCAATTCGCCGACCTCCTGGTCGCTCATCCGTTGTGCCGCCAGCCGCGCCGCCATGCCCTCCATGGCTTCGCGCACCAGAAACGTCTCCAGCAGAACCTCGCTCGACAACTCCACGACCCGGGCGCCGACATGAGGTGTGTAGACGACGAGCCGACGTTCTTCCAGGCGCCGGATCGCTTCGCGCAACGGGCCCCGGCTGACGCCGAATCGCCGCGACAGTTCCACCTCGCCGATTTTCGCGCCGGGGGGCAGATCGCCGGTGATGATGGCATTGAGAAGCTGTTCGTAGACACGGTCGCCGAGGGTCGCCGAGCGGTCGCCTCCTGAGTCCGGACCCGACTCCGGCCGATCGGTGGCGATGGCGTCATCCGCGGACCGAATTGCTGACAATGACGAGTCTATTGTCGACAATCGTTCGTTCCACCCATCCTGGCCCGGCAACAGACAGTCCTCCCTATCAGGAAATTCCTATAATTTTATCAATAGGTTGACCTTCATCTCGTAGCCAGGCGCCGCAGTGATTCCCGACATTCGAAGCGTCAAATCCGTACCGGAGTATGCTAATGGTTGACAATTGTGGAAGCGCTTGGGACGATTGTCAATGTTAAGCAATCGTCGGATCGACCACGCGTCCCTCGACGGAGTGGGGTCCGGATGACAAGACGAGTCCCGCCGTAAAGCGGGCTGCACCAGTGGAGGAAACCCGAACCATGACCGCATCAACGCCCTTACTCACGACCGGACTGTGCCTTGCCGTCGCCGGCATGGTCGGCGTCACATCCACGGCGTCGGCCCAGGACGACTGGCCCGAGCGTCCGCTCAACTTCGTCGTCGGGTTCGGTGTCGGCGGCAGTGCCGACCGCACGGCCCGCGCTCTGTCGCAGTTCATGCCGGAAGAGCTCGGTCAGCCGATCACAGTTGTAAATCGCGAAGGCGCTGGCGGCCAATTGGCGGCGACCTACGTTCTAGCACAGCCGGATGACGGGTATACGGTGCTCGCGACGGCGATTTCGCCTTACCTGGCGAACAGCATCATCAATACCGGCGCTGACTACGAGCTGGAGGATTTCGCGTTCGTCAACGGTCAATGGTCGGACTGGGACATCATTGCCGCCAACGCCGATCTCGGCATTACGTCCCTGGCCGGAATGATCGAGGCCATTTCCGAAAATCCGGGCGAGCACAGCGTCAGCGTCGTGCCGGGGTCGGCCGGGCATCTGACCACCTACATCCTGCTCGACGCCGCCGGTTTGACCGATTCCGACCTCAACGTCGTGACCTATGAAAGCGGTGGCGCGGCGCGCACCGCCGTCGCCGGTGGCCAGGTCGATTTCACGATCCTTGGCGGCGAAGGCAGTGAAGGCATCCGCGAAATGATCACGCCGCTGGCGGTGGTTCGCGACACGCCGGCGCCGAATTGGGACGCACCGCCGGTCAACGAGGCGCTGGCCGAACTTGATCTGGAAATCCCGGTGCTCAGCGGCTCGATCCGCGGACTGGCGACCTCGGCCGAATTCCGCGATCAGTATCCCGACCGGTTCCAGACACTGGTCGATGCCTATCGCCGGACGCTGGAGAATCCCGAATTCATCGCGCATCTCGAGGAGAACTCGATCGGTGCCGACTGGCTCGGTCCCGAAGCGACGACCGATGCCGTGATGACGACATACGAAGTTCTGCAGGAATACGGCCACCTGCTCGACTGACGGCGATCGGCTTGTGGGGCGGCGGCCGGCGTGAGCCACCGCCGCCCCACTTCCGAACTTTACCGCCCCGTTCTGCTCGTGCGTCTGCGGAGTGTCCGTCATGAACAGCGATCGCCTGAGTGCCCGCATCGATTGGGGGCATTGCGCCCTGATTGCGATCATGGCGGGCATTACGATCTTCTATCTCCATGATGCCTGGGAGGCCTCGAACAGGGTCCGTAATCTTATTCTGGTGCTGCCGGCCAGCATCCTGGCGCTGGCGATGTGCCTGATCGTGCTCTACGACGTGCTGTCGGCAGCATTGCGGGCGCCGAAGCTGGATGCGACGTCAGATCCTGAATCGGCTCCCGCCCCGGATTCAGAGGCGGGTGGCGCCGCTTCCGAGCCTGAAACGCTACTTCAGCGGTTCAGGCCGGCGGTCCTGATGGGCACGTTCGGCCTTTACATTCTCTCGCTCCCTTATCTCGGCTTCGACGTGGCGACGGCCCTGTTCATGGCGGTCAGCCTGCTTATCGACGGTGAACGGCGTCCGCTGTTCGTTGTCGGTCTTTCGGTCGGGTTTGCGGTGCTGGTCACCATCGCGTTCCGCTGGCTGATCCCCTATCCCATGCCCATCCTGCTGTTGTGAGGGTCCGATGATCGATCTTGCCGATCTGTCCGGGGCGTTCGCGCTGCTCGGATCGTCCTGGACGCCATGGCTGGTCGTCATCCCCGGGCTCATGATCGGCCTGATCTTCGGGTGCATTCCCGGGCTTCAGACGAGCATGGCGATGGCGGTCTTCCTGCCGGCCACGTTGACCATGGATTTCCTGACCGCGATGCTGTTCCTGACCGCCATCTTTACCGGTGGCCAGTTCGGCGGCGGCGTATCGGCCATTCTGATGAACATTCCCGGCACATCGTCGGCCGTTGCGACCACCTTCGACGGATATCCAATGTCGCGCCAGGGTCGCCACAACGAGGCGCTGGGTGTTGCCCTGATCGCGTCGACGATCGGCACGCTGACTGGCTATTTCATCCTTCTGGTCCTTATTCAGCCGCTATCGACCATCGTGCTCAAACTTGGGCCGACGGAGATGTTCGTCGTCATCCTGTGGGGTCTGACGCTGATCGCGACGCTCAAGGGCAAGCACCTGTCGCGCAGCCTTCTGGCCGGTGTGTTCGGCCTGTTGATCGGGACCATCGGCATGAGCCCGAACGGCGTCATGCGCGGCACATTGGGCAGTGCCTATCTGATCGACGGTATCGCCGTCGTGCCGGCCATGATCGGCATGTTCGCCGCGTCGGAGCTGTTCTCGATTTCCGGGAACGCCTATCTGGTGAAAGGTGGTGCCGCTGGCCGGCGGGTCAGCTTCCGCCGCGTGATCGACGGGCTGAAACTGGGGCTGAAATCGCCGTCGACCCTGCTTCGCGGCGGCATCATCGGTGTTCTGGTGGGCGCGGTTCCCGGCGTGGGCTCGTCGGTCGCCAATCTCGTCTCCTATAGCGAGGCGCGGCGCCGGTCGAAAGATCCGTCGTCGTTCGGCCAGGGCAATCCCAACGGCGTCGCCGCCTCGGAATCGGCAAATTCCAGCTCCGAAGGCGGCTCGATGGTCAGCCTGTTTGCGCTCGGCATCCCCGGCGGCGCCGGGACAGCAATCCTGCTGGCGGCATTCACCATGCATAACATCACCGGCGGGCCCGGCTTTCTGCGCGACCAGGGCGATGTCGCCTATGCCGTCATCATGGCCAATCTTGTTCAGGGTTTCCTGCTGTTCTTCGTCGGCCTGCTGATGATTCAGCTGCTGGCGGCCATCGTGAAGGTGCCGCTCAGATATCTGATCCCCGGTGTTCTGGCCATGTCCGCCTTCGGGTCCTACGGCCTTACCGGCAACATGGCCGGTCCGATCACGCTGCTGGTGTTCGCCATGTTCGGATGGGCGTTGCGGCGCTATGACTACTCGATACCGGCCGCCGTAATCGGACTGTTGCTCGGCAGCATGGCCGAGGGCGAATTGCTGCGCTCGTACCAGATCAGTGGTGGGCGCATCGAATACGTGTTCGAGCGCCCGATCACATTCCTGCTGCTCGCTCTGTTGATCTTGTCACTCTGGCTACCCCGGCTGATGGAGCGCCTGCGCCGCAAGGCGGCGGGACGCAGCGACGCGGCCGAAGATATCGCCTGACCGTTTCCGGGACGATGTCATCAGCCGGCCTGGCTGCGTGGGTTGCCTCTGGGTTCCGTCAGATGAAGCTCCGCTCGCGCAACATGGCGATCACGATGTCTGCGCAGCGATTAGCGTCGCTCTGGTCAGTGTGCAGGTGGATCTCCGGCGCCTCAGGCTCCTCATAAGGGCTGGAAATGCCCGTGAAGTTGGGAATGCTCCCGCTTCGCGCCTTCTGGTAGAGGCCCTTGACGTCCCGGCTTTCGCAGATCTCCAGCGGGGCATCGACAAAGACTTCGATGAACTCGCCTTCCGGGAACAGGTCCCGGGCCATACGGCGCTCGCTGCGGAACGGCGAGATAAAACTGACCAGGGTGATCAGTCCGGCGTCGGTCATCAGGCGGCTGACTTCACCGACGCGACGGACATTCTCCACCCTGTCCTCGTCGGTGAATCCCAGGTCGCGGTTCAGCCCGTGGCGAACATTGTCGCCGTCCAGAAGCATGGTATGGCGGCCGAGCGCCTGCAGCTTCTGTTCCACCAGATCGGCGACCGTAGACTTGCCGGCACCCGACAGGCCGGTGAACCAGAGCACGCACGGAGTCTGCTGATTGGTCGCCGCGCGTGTCGCCTTGTCGACCTTGGTTGCCTGCCAGTGGATGTTCGATGCCCGGCGCAGCGCGAAATCGATCATCCCGCAGCCGACGGTCGAATTGGTGATCCGGTCGACCAGAATGAACGAGCCGGTGGTGGGGTTCTCGGCGTAGGGGTCGAAAGCAATTGGCCGGTTCAACGAGATGTTGCAGGTTGCGACGTCGTTCAGATGCAGGGTTTTGGCGGCGATATGCTCCTGCGTGTTGACGTTGACCTTGTACTTGATGTCGGTGATCTGGGCGTCGGCGGTACCGGTTCCGATGCGCATCGTATAGCGCCGGCCGGGGAAGAGCTGATCCTCGTCCATCCACACGATATGGGCGCCAAACTGGTCGCTCACCTCGGGGCGGGCGTCGAAGGCGGCAATGACGTCGCCTCGGCTGACATCGATTTCGTCGGCCAGAGTAATCGTGACCGCTTGCCCGGCGATAGCTCGATCGAGATCGCCGTCGAGGGTGACGATGCGCTCGACCGTCGACGTCGTGCCGCCGGGCAGGACAGCGATCCGGTCGCCCGGCCGCACGGTGCCGCTGGCGATGGTCCCGGAGAAGCCCCGGAAATCGAGATGCGGGCGGTTGACCCACTGAACCGGCAGGCGGAACGGCCTGGCGGCATCGATGGCGTCCGGGGCAATGGTCTCCAGGTGTCCAAGCAGGGTGGGGCCCTGATACCACGGTGCCTCGGGTGCCGGGATGGTGACGTTGCCGCCGGTCAGTGCGGAAAGCGGAACGCAGGTGATATCCGTGATGCCGATATCGGCGGCGAAACGCCGGTATTCTTCCTCGACCGCGGCGGCCACGGTCTCGTCCCAGCCGACCAGATCCATCTTGTTTATCGCCAGCACGACATGGCGAATGCCGAGCAAAGCGACGATCGTGCTGTGCCGGCGGGTCTGGGTCAGGATGCCCTTGCGGGCGTCGACCAGCAGCACGGCGGTCTGGGCCGTCGACGCGCCGGTGACCATGTTGCGGGTGTACTGCTCGTGGCCGGGGGTGTCGGCGACGATGAACTTGCGCTTGTCGGTCGCGAAGAACCGATAGGCGACGTCGATGGTGATGCCTTGCTCGCGTTCTGCAGCCAATCCGTCGACAAGAAGCGCGAGGTCGAGGGCGTCCGGCCCGGTAGTGCCGAACCGTTTCGACTCGGTCTCAAGGCTGGCGAGCTGATCGTCGAACAGCAGCTTGCTGTCATAGAGCAGCCGGCCGATCAGGGTCGATTTGCCGTCATCGACCGACCCGCAGGTGATGAAGCGCAGCAGATCCTTGCCTTCCTGGGCAGCGAGATAGGCCTCTAGCTGTTCTGCGGCGGCGGAGAGGGATGTATCGTTGAGAGAACTATCGGGGGCGGTCATCAGAAATAGCCCTCCTGCTTTTTCGATTCCATCGACGCGCCCTGGTCGCGGTCGATCACGCGCCCCTGACGTTCCGAGGTGCGCGCCAGCAGCATTTCGGCAATGATCTCCGGCAGTGTCTCTGCCCGGCTTTCCACAGCGCCGGTCAGCGGATAGCAGCCGAGTGTTCGGAACCGGACCCACTTCATCTGCGGTGTTTCGCCGGGTTCGAGCGGCAGACGGTCGTCGTCGGCCATGATCAGCGCGCCGTCACGCTCGACCACCGGGCGCGGTTTCGCGAAGTACAACGGAACGACCGGGATGCCTTCCTGATAGATGTATTGCCAGATATCGAGTTCGGTCCAGTTCGACAACGGAAAGACGCGAATGCTTTCGCCCTTGGCGACCCGGCCGTTATAAAGGTTCCACAGCTCCGGGCGCTGGTTCTTGGGGTCCCAGCGATGGCCGGCGGTCCGGAACGAAAAGACGCGCTCCTTGGCCCGGCTCTTCTCCTCGTCGCGGCGGGCACCGCCGAACGCCGCATCGAATTTGCCCCTATCCAACGCCTGCTTGAGGGACTGGGTCTTCATGGTATCGGTATGAACGGCCGAGCCGTGGCTGAACGGCCCGATGCCGTCGCGCACACCGTCCGGGTTGATGTGCACCGATAGATCCAGCCCCAGCTCGGCAGCCCGACGGTCCCGGAATTCGATCATTTCCCGGAACTTCCAGGTCGTGTCGACATGAAGCAGGGGGAAGGGCGGTTTCGACGGATAGAACGCCTTCAGCGCCAGATGCAGCATGACGCTGCTGTCCTTGCCGATGGAATACAGCATCACGGGGTGCGCGCACTGGGCGACCACCTCGCGCATGATGTGAATGCTCTCGGCCTCCAGACGAGCGAGATGCGAAAGGCGCTCGTCTGACGTGCGCGCCGAATGATCAGACATGACTTACCTCTGTCGCCGATGAGCCTCCGACCTCGGACGGAAAAGGCATTGGACAGCGACGTACAGGCATTCAATCCGTCTGTCGAGTGTAATTTGTAATTTATTACATTAGTATGTTGTGAATATGAGATCGTCGCGCGCTTGTCGGTGTTGCTGCAATCGTTTCCACGCAATCCGCATAGGCGTCAAAGACCTGGTCGCCACCAAATGACTGGCTGAAAAGCGTGCGAGCCGCGCATCGCATTTCCCGAAGCCTGTCTTGCTGCGGAACCTGATGTCGGAAAACTTCGATGATCGCTTCGGCGTCATTGCACACCCAGCCGCACCCGGTTTCCCTGATCATTCGCCCGACCTCCCCGTCGAGTAGGGAGGCCACCGGCAGGCTATGGCAGAGATACTCAGCAAATTTGTTCGGGCATGCCTGCAACAGATCAGGTTCGTTCGGGTAAGGTAGCAGTCCTACATCGCCGTGTTGTAGAATGACGGACAATTCAGGAGAATTTAGCCAGCCGGGAAACACGATACGGTCGTCGCCCGCTGATGCGGATTGCAGATCCGCGAGCAACGGACCGGCGCCGCAAATCACAAGCCGCCAGTTCACCAGATCGCTGCCGTTCGACCGAAACCTCTTGATCACGTCCAGAAGGCGATGGCCCGCGCGATGGGTAAGGGTGCCGGCGTAGACGGCGATATGGGGTCGCGGGTCGACAAGGATGTTGTTTTCGCGCCAGAAATCAAGTGCACGGCGCTCCGCCTCCGCGTCGATCTCGGCTGGACGGTATGCCGAGCGAAATACGTGGTCTGCGTCGGCGCGAGGCCGTGCGGCAAAACCCAGTCCCCATTCCAGCATTCCATCGGAGATCGCGAAGAGGGCGCTCGCACCGCGCATTGTCCGGCGAAGTTGGCGGTAAAACGGTACCAAAGCCAATCGCGCCGGGCCGCGAAGGAGCCGAGGCAGGCGGAACAGCAATGCGTCCGGCCATAGATCACGGATGTCGATGATGACCGGAACGTCGTTGGCCTTGCCAAACGCTACCGCCGCTTCGGCCAGATCGAGAGTCGGCATGGCCGCGACAATGATATCAGGCCGGGGGCGGCGGGCGGCCTCGCGAAGGAAGGCTTTGGCTTCCGCTCGATGATTACGAAATCGCGCCGCGGAGACGTTGGCCGAATAGGCAGGACCGTGAAGCGCGATCAATGTCAGCCCGGGTCCGAGCTTCATTTCTGTCTGCTCGGAGAACACGTGATGCTTGGTCTGGTGGGAGAAAGTCGACGCCCAAAGCGTTACGTCGGCGCCACGTGCCGCCAGCGTTTTCGCGACCGCGGCGCCTCGAAGGGGGCGTACCGAGGCGTCGATCGGAAGAGGTTCACCAGCTTTTATGATCCAGACATGGGGCAGATTTTCGGCATTGTCGGATCTTCGCGGGATGGCCGAACTGATGATCATTGAGAAGCACCGCTGGTGATGGCCTGCAGGTCAATTCCATTTCCAATTATTTTCGGCCCCGATCTGCCACGAAAAACGGATCAAAAAGTTTCGTTTCAATGGAGTGCTATATTATTGAATATTTCAATAAGTATTAATCCTGCACTTAGATTGTGGTGAAAATTCAGAAATTAAATCAGAAGATCATTATATAGGGACAGAAGTTTGCGTTCTTCAGCTGCCCAGCTATATAATTCGTGAACAGATTGCCTTCCACGTGCGCCCATAGCGCCGGCGAGGTCGGGATTGGTGCGAAGATATGTCATCGCCGATGCGATCGCCTCTGGATCCAGTGGGTCAACGCAAATGCCGCAATCAGCTCCCTCAACAATATCGCGCCAGAGCGAAAAATTCGATGCGATAACGGGAATGCCGGCCGCCATATATTCGAACAGCTTCGTCGGCATAGCAGATACATGGCTATGAGTCGGGTGGAATAACACCAGCCCTGCGTAGGCGGATCCAAGGAGTTTCCAGATCTCTGACCGGTCCAGAGTTCCTCGATCGATCACTCTGGACCAGCCAGGCAACGAAACGGTTTCGGTCCTTTCGGATCCGTAAGCGAAATTGCCGGCCAAGGTAAGGCTCGACGACGCCCGATCGTTGGCGAGGACCATTTCGTGGATCCCGCGGGCCACGGTAATGGAGCCAATATACACAGCCGTATCTCGCTCGGCGAAAGGGCGGGGCTCAGTCGGACGGGATGGAAGTTCAGTCAGATCAGGGTAATTGCGGATGTCGACGGTCTGTTCCTGGTAGCTGCCAAGGCGACTGCGGATGTGAGGTGTGGCTGCGACGACGGCATCTAACCGCTTCGAAACATAGCGCTCCACGCGGATAACTGCCGAGGCAACGGGACGACGCGCCAAGCTGGGTAGCCACGACTTTTCGGATATGTTGGTAGCCAGATCTTCGTGCGCATCATAAATGACAATTTTTCCTGCCCGTTTCAGCATCAAGCCGACAACCAGCAGTTCCGGGTCGTGAAAATGATAAATTTCCGCGTCCAATGCCAAAACTTGCCGATACAGCACCCAGGGATCGACAGCGATGCGCCTGATGCGGCCGTGTGGTTTGCTCGTGAGCGGATGAATTGTCACGCCGTCGACTGGTCCGCGCAAGCTTCGTCCTGCAACCAGGTGAACATCGTAGCCCGCCCGCGCCAGACTGCGACATTCCTTACCGAATATTCGAATATCGTTCGCGCTATGGGCGGATGAAAAATGACAGATTCTGATCATTGAATTGAAGCGAGCCACCCTCGCGACCCGTTTGCCATGGCCTGAATCTCGACAGGGCCAGTTTCTCCATGTATCAGGCGGTCTGAACTGTCTATGACTGTTTTGAACATCGGCAACAGGTCGCTCTTTCGTACACGTTCGCTTGAGCCACCCTAGCCGTCATGCACTGAGGCGGACAGGCAGGGCTTGAGGTTCAGCCGAGGCTGGAAAATTCTCCGGTCGGCTTTTTCGGCCGATCCCCATCAGGGAAACGAAATGATCTCTCCACACAGACCAGATAGAGACGATGCAGACCCGATCGTCAACTCTGTTGCCATACTGACGTTCGGTTTGGGATCCGCGCTGTTTCCCGCCATTCCGAACCTCGTGACACCGGCTGCTGCCGTGTTCGTGCTGGCCCTGGGCGCCGCGACCGTACGCCGTGCAGGTTGGTCAGGATTGCAACCTGAAGACCCAGTTCTGACAGCACTATTGGTTGCATTTCTGGCATGGGCGACCGCAAGCATTTTGTGGTCAATCAGCCCGGAGCGTAGCATCAGCCGCGCCATCAATCTGCTGCCGATAATCTTCCTGGTTCTCGTTATGCTGTCTCGGGGCGCGGGTGACCTTCTCCGGGCAAGCGCGCCCGCCATCATGTGGTCAATCCTGGCGGGAGCCGGCGTGAGCATGGTCTTCATGGTGGTCGATATTCTTAGCGGCATGGACTTGTCGATGGCTATCGCAGGAGGGCTGTACGGGGGAGCCGAGCGGATCACGGCAGATTATAATCGCGGATTGAGTTTCGTCCTTGGATTTTGCGTCGTCGCCATCATCTGGTTCAAACTGAATGGATACACCTTTGTCGCAGCTGCACTTTTCGGTCTGGCGCTGCTCTCGGTCGCGCTGAGTGAATCGCACGCCGCAAAGCTGGCAACCATCCTGGCGATCATTGGCATAATTCTGGCTTCGTGGAAAGGAAGAGTCGGGCCCTTTGTCCTGACTACGGGATTTGTCATCGTGGCATTGGCTCAGCCATTTTTGTGGGCCTACGGCGCGGAACGCCTTTCCGTCGACATCCCGTTCCTCCCCAGCGGCATGGCTGCCGAGGCGCGAATCGAAATCTGGGACTACGTCGCGGTCGCGGTCCTGGAGCGGCCATGGCTCGGATGGGGGCTCGACACCACCCGACTTTTGCCAACCTTCGCAGAAAGGCAGCCAGCCTTCCAGGTGATGGACGGCATATCGACACATGCCCACAACAATGCTCTGGAGCTCTGGTCCAATTTGGGTATCGTCGGTTTGATGGTTGGTGTTGCAATCTTGGGGCGCACCGCGTGGCTTGTTGTTGCCACCGTTTGTCATACCCTACAAAGCATGGCGACAGGCGTAATGGCCTGGCTTTTCACGATCAGTTTCGTCGCGTACGGTCTATGGCAGACGACATGGCTCGCGGCCATTGTCCTAACGATCGCCGTTTTCAACGCGGCGTCGTTACACGAATATTCTCGCGGCGCGCGACAGGCAGACAAAATAGCATATGGCGAAAATCTGACATAACCGTTTAAATACGACCCGCCTCAAAACTTGCCAGAATGTGGGCGGACGGGATCGTCGGACTTGCCACTGAGGATTTATCGCGCAGCCATTGTCATCAGATGTTCCAGTATTAGGCTTGACGTATTCCCGTTTCCATAGACGAGTGGTTTCGAATCCGACATTTGAGGCCGCTTAATGCTGCCGATCGCTTCTGCGATTTCGTCTTCATGGACCGGGGGCAAGAGCGTGTTCCACCCAAGACTGACGAGTTCGCCCCATTCCGTCTCGTCTCGCAAAGTCAGACACGGAACACCGTGGAAATAGGCTTCCTTCTGAACGCCGCCAGAATCGGTAAAAACAGAAGAAGCCGAGATTAGCAAACTTGTCATATCCAAGTAGCCGACGGGATCGATAATTCTGACATTGGAGCTGAGGGATAACCCATGTTGTCTCATTCTCTCCCTCGTCCGGGGATGCAATGGGAGGACGATTTCGACATGTTCGGCAGCTTTGGAAACGCCATTTACGATAGCTTCTAGCCGACTTCTATCATCGGTGTTCTCGGCTCTGTGTACCGTGCCAAGCACGTAAGTGCCTCGGCGAAGGTTATTCAAAGTCAGTATATCGCTCTGGTGCGCGGCTTTTCCCGCCACTCTGAGCGCTACATCGTACATCACGTCACCGACATTGATGACATGCTCCATAGCTCGGCCTTCGCGTCTGAGGTTCTCCACGGCTGCAATCGTGGGGGCGAACATCAAGTCAGATAAATGGTCGGTTACGACCCTGTTCACTTCTTCCGGCATCTTTCTATTAAATGATCTAAGCCCGGCTTCGACATGAGCTACCGGTATATTAAGTTTTGATGCTGCCAGCGCGCCCGCCAGCGTCGAATTCGTGTCCCCGTATACCAGAACCCAGTCCGGTTTTTGGTCGATGAGGTGGCATTCGATTGCCGACAACATCCGCCCTGTCTGATCACCGTGCCTTTTTGATTCAATTCCTAGATTTACATCCGGCTTACGAATACCCAATTCTTCAAAAAAAAGCCCGGACATATTATGATCATAATGTTGACCAGTGTGAATGATAAATTCATCTACATTGGGTTTGCTATCGATCAGCCGCGAAACCGCCGACGCTTTGACGAACTGAGGTCGGGCCCCAACCACTGTCACGATCGACAGGTTCTTTATCTTTTCCGAAGTCAATTTCATGACCCACTTCTCGTTATGCGATTTGAAAAGCCATACAAATACCTAACCATCCCGCCGTCGTAGAGAGGGGGTGAGTTTGCTAAACGCCTTTCGGCCAGCCGACCGCCACCCGTCCCGCTCGGCTAATGAAAGGAACGTCAAAAACCGGAACCGAAGACGTCTAAATCCTTTACTAACAGATGAGCCGGCACCGCGTAGATCAATCGCCCATCCTTTGCTGTTGGAGTAATCCTGCTCTTGCTGGGACGCCACAAAATCCAGAATCGACGATGGTTGGCTACCAACAGTCTTTGTGTCATATAACTGGGCGAGATTGCTGGCAACGGCCGACGCGTCATGCATCTTGACGGCGTAATCGCGGGCTCGCGAACCTAACGACTGTCGAAGCTCAGAATCTTGAATCAATTGCTTTAAAACCTCAAGCAGATTATCAGGATTCGCTATTGCAAGAGGTAAGGGAGTAGGCAAATAGTGCTTAATGTCGTCGCGAATATAACTGATCACAGGTTTACCAAGTGCCATTGCTTCTACGCCAAGAACGCCGTACCACCCAATTCGGAGTTGGTCTATGACAATATCGGCACTGCGATAAAGTGCTTTTGCTTCTTCGTGGGAAACACCCTCAACAAGAGAAAACTCGAAATTAAATCCATCGTCACGTAGCCTATTCACGGCCTCAAGCACAAATTGAGTTCCCTTCACACCTCTGTTTGAAGGTGCATGTACGATAAGAGGACAGTCAATTTCTGCTGAAGGACTATAATCGTATTCATCCAGATTGACCACACGAGGAAGAATGACGGAATTTGGAACGTAGGATTGTAACTCAGGATCCGTTACAAATATGCCATCAAAAATTCGAGAAATACTTTCTATATATTGAGTCTTGCTGATGTCGGAAAAAACATCACGGAAAAGAGATGGCTCATCATTTACATAGTGATAAGGGGATGCCAGTCGGAAAATTTCGCCAACGCGACATTCTGAACCACGAAAGCTAAAGTAGAGACGTTTTCCCGTAGTTTTCAATGCAAGCGCATCATTTGCTGTCGGGTAGCGGCGATCTGAAGAATGCAGTAGTGTTCTAGAGTGAAAATGGAAAATATCGAATCGGGCGGCAAGAGAATTTAGTTGGTCCCCAACGCGATCAATGTCGCCAAAGGCGTTCTCAATGTACTCGTCGGGCTCGTAACCATAGGGGTGTCGACTGATTGCCAAGGAAACTGCAGATCGCCCGATTCTAGACAACCCATCCGACAGAGTTCTCGGCTGACCTGCCGAAGCAGTTGGAAGGTGGGCGATTTTACCCTGTGTGACATTCGACGCGCTCGGTATCTTCTGGAGCCCCACATATGAATCATAAATTCTGGCGAGTGTATCTTCTTGTATCTCCCAGTTAAATCTGCGAGAGGCAGCAAGGATATGATCGCGCCACCCTAGGTCACTGCGAACTCTATCCAGGCAAATCTCAATTTGGGCGGAAAGCGATTCAGAATTACCCGACTCAAACACGCATCCGATGTCGTGCTCCGCCACGAAGGCCTTCATGGCGGCGCTGTCGCTAACGATGGAAGGAATCCCAGCGTGCATGTACTCAAACAATTTGTTCGGTAGCGCGATTTCTGAGTTTGGATAGCGCCGAATTGGGTGGACGCCGACCGTCGCAGTCCTGACATAAGATGTCACGTTGTAGAATTGAACGTATGGATGCGTGTGCAGACGGTGTGCAATCTTAAGATCAGCCGCCATAGTCGTAAGGCCATTTAGGCCAGAAGTGGAGTTGCTAACGACAGAAAGATGGACTTTTGGTAATTTTTCAATGGCAGTGACGACAAGATCCACACCTCTGATAGGTTTTACGTTCCCGAGGTAACATATCTGCGGCGTTTTTCTTTCTAATCGTGCCGACGTCCGGACATCATTTGCAAAATGATTATCAAAATCACTAAGTCTCGGCGCATTTAATAGAACGTGGATCTGTGAGAGATCGTAGGCTTCACGAAGTTTTCTCGCGAGTGGTTCGGACACTGTGGTCAAAACATCCGGCTCATGTATGTGTTCCCGTTCTGCCTTGTGAAACGGATCTCGCAAATTTTCGGCGATGTCAGTCAGGCCCGCCACGTATTCGTGGATGTCATGAATCCAAAAACATTTCTGGCCGATATGGCGTCTGATATACGCGCCAACAGAGAGGCCAATCATATCGTGTGTGTGCAATATATCGAATGGATATTGTCGCTTCGAATGATCAACGATTTGCTGAGCAAAAAGTTCAGCAAATTTTGCATAGTCGATTGCGCCACCGTTTATTTTCCAGAGACCCATGTCTTCCATAAGATAGCGTGGGTTTCTCATTTGTACGATCTCAAACGGAAACTGTGTGATTAACGTCTTTGAACTTTCTCCGCCTATTCCGACTAAAGTCACCTTGAATCCAAGTTTGTGGATAGTTTGAGCCGTTTTTATAACGCGGGAGTCGCCTATTGCTGCGTTGGCAACAGCCATCAATACGCGGATGGTGTTGCGTTTCGCATAGGAAGGCCCGAATTGAAATTCCATACCGACGTCTCTTTATGTGGGAAGAGTAAGAATTAAAGAAGGAGGAAGATGTTTTAGCTTTTCGCCTTGGTTGTTTTGTGAGTAGGTGCCATTAGGTTTACTAGAACTGGGTTTGATCTTAGTGCGGACGTGAGTTGTACGATGTTTACGAAAATAGATTTTCTGGCGCCCATAAATATACGAAATAATAGTAGATAGGCGAGCCCTAAAAGTGGTCCAATTGCGCCAGAAATAATTGCGCCAGACAGCAAATAGATGAAGACAGGCATCATCACGATTTGGGTTAAGGCATCAGTTGACTTAGTAGAATGTTCGGGATTGTTTTCGATTGTGGTATCGTCGGTGTCTGTATTGGTTTCGGTCTCGGCAACGTCGAGGAGTGAACGTTTAACACGATACCGCAGCAACATAAGGCAGGCGATCAAAACTGTTAGAATGATCGCAGTTTCGAAGGGGAGCAAAACAGCCATGACAACGGTTGTGGCCACGGCAAGGACTAGGCCGTCCGTGAGGGCGCTCACTTTCTTGACGACAACCTTAAGTGACTTTGCAGATTTAGCGTTGGGTCCCGGTAAATCGTACGCTGTGTCTAACGTTGCGAGATAGGCAGATGCGAAATCTTTTACCTTCAGTGAAAGTAGGGCGAGAAGACCGACAGGTATGGAAAGTATGGTAACTTCTATCTGTCCGACGGTATGTTGAATTTCAAGGAACGGTATTGTTACGGTTGGGTCCGGGCTCGATGCCAGGAAGAGAAGGCGTATGGGAATTAGGAAAAGGGCCATCAGGATAAATCTGTTCATCGTCTCCAGAAACGAGATGGTCAGAAATTTCTTCGGTGCAACGCGAAAAAACAGGTAATACTGGCTGAGCGACCATGATCCGGGTGCCAGGTTTCGTATCTGCCAACGAGGACGGCTCATGGCGCTACTCATTATGATGTCCTTGGAAGGATCGCGAGGCTATGGGCTGTGATTGCGGTATGACTAGAGGCGCCATAATGCCGTTCCGTCTGGACATTCTCTGCGATCCAGACCGCCTTTGACGTCGGCAACCATGGTTTCACCGTCCTTCAAAATCGGGATTATCGCATCCCAGCCGGCTTGGCGATAGGGGGCGTGGGGAACGGCGAGGATGACGGCGTCGGCGGGTCGCAGGTCCGCTTGCGCCGACAGTGCGATGCCGTATTCGGCCATTGTCTCGCCGGGATGGGCGTAGGGGTCGGCGACCTGAACGTCGACGCCGAATTCGTTCAGTTCGCGCCAGATGTCGACGACCCGGGTGTTTCTGATGTCGGGCACGTCCTCTTTGAATGTCAGGCCCAGGATCGTCACCACTGGCCTGGAGCCGTTGGGGCGGCCCATCAGGTGTCGCACGACCTGACGGGCAACAAAGGCGCCGACACCGTCGTTGATCCGCCGCCCTGACAGGATGACCTCGGGGTGGTGGCCGGCCATCTGCGCCCTGTGGGTCAGGTAATACGGATCGACGCCGATGCAGTGCCCGCCGACCAGACCGGGCGAGAACGGCAGGAAGTTCCATTTGGTGCCCGCCGCCGCCAGAACGTCTCGGGTATCGATCCCCAGGCGCTGGAAGATCAGGGACAATTCGTTCATCAGGGCGATGTTGACGTCGCGCTGGGTATTTTCGATCACCTTGGCCGCTTCGGCGGTCTTGATCGTCGGCGCCCTGTAGACGCCCGCCGTCACAACGCTGGCATAGACGGCTTCGACCAGATCGAGCGTGTCGGCGTCGAGGCCCGAGACGATCTTCACGATGTCGGTGAACTGGTGCGTCTTGTCGCCGGGGTTTATGCGTTCGGGCGAGTATCCCACCGAGAAGTCGCGCCCGCATTTCAGGCCGCTGACCTGCTCCAGCACCGGAACGCAGTCTTCTTCTGTGGCGCCGGGATAGACCGTGCTTTCATAGACCACGACGTCGCCCGGCTTCAGCGCTGCACCAACGCTGCGCGACGCGGCGAGCAGGGGCCGCAGATCGGGCAGTCGGGCATCGGTGATCGGCGTCGGCACTGTCACGATGAAAAAGTCGGCCTCGGCCAACGTGTCCGAATCCGTCGTAAACGACAATGCAGCCGCGTTCAGTTGGCCGGTGGTTACTTCGCGCGTGCGGTCGATGCCGTCGGACAGCTCGGCAACCCGCTCGGCATTGATGTCGAAGGCCACGACCTGCCGGCCGGTGGCGGCAAAGGCGACGGCGACCGGCAAGCCGACATAGCCAAGCCCGATGACGCCGATTTTCCGGGCGGCAGCCGGTTTGTCAAAGCGCATTGGAGGCTCCCACGGCGCGGATTGCGTCGATGACGCGGTCCTGATCGGCTTCGGACAGGTAGGGGTGCATCGGCAGGCTGATCGCACGTTCAGCAAGCCAGTCGGCGTTCGGGCATCCCTGCGGCGCCTGCGGATAGTGTCGATAGCCGGTCTGGCGGTGCATGGGAATCGGATAATAGATCTGCGTCGGCACGCCCCGCGCCTGACACGCGGCGACCAGGTCGTCGCGGCGGTCGGTGAGGATGGTATATTGCGCCCAGGCCGACCAGGCACCCGGCGGAACCATGGGCGGGGTGACGGCAGAATGGGCGAGGGCGTCGGTATAGCGCGCTGCCACGCGTTGCCGGGCTTCCAGTTCGTCAGCGAAGATCGACAGTTTCGACAACAGGATCGCGGCCTGCATGGTATCGAGGCGCGCGTTCAGACCGATACGCACATTGTCGTATTTATTGTTGCCCTTGCCGTGAACCCGGATCGACCGCAGCCGGTCTGCCAGATCGGCATCGTCGGTCAGAACCGCGCCGCCGTCGCCATAGCAGCCGAGCGGCTTGGCCGGAAAAAAGCTGGTCGATGTGGCATGGCCGAAGGTGCCGACGGCCCGCCCGTCCAGCCGTCCGCCGAATCCCTGCGCGGCGTCGTCGAGAATGAGCAGATCGTGTCTGGCGGCGATGGTGGCAATGGCTTTGTGACCGGCCGGCAACCCGAACAGGTCGACCGGGATGACGGCGCGCGGGCGAAGATCGGTCGTGCTGTCGATCGCGCTGCTGAGGCTGGCGGTATCGAGATTGAAGCTGTCGCGCTCGACATCGACGAACACGGGCGTTGCCCCGACGAGGCTGACCGCTTCGGCCGTCGCGATGAACGTAAACGACGGGACGAAGACGGCATCGCCGGGACCGATGCCCCACGCCCGCAGCGCCATCGACAGCGCGTCGGTTCCGTTCGAGCAGGCGACGGCATGACGGGCGCCGCAGAAGTCGGCCAGCGCTGTTTCGAATTCCGCGACCTCGGGACCCAGAATATAGCGGCCATGCGCCAGTACGGCGGCAATGCGGCGATCGATGTCGTCCTTGAGCCGTGCCTGCTGGGCGGCCAGATCGATAAAGGCGATGGGCGTGTCAGCCAATTGTCGTTTCCTCCAGCAGCCCGGCATCGGTCAGGCGGTAGCGGCGGTTTTCGCGCGGGCAAACCAGATCCGCGCCCAGGATTTCCCCGGCGTGGCTGACCCAGCCCTTGACCCGGCCCGGAACCCCCGTCACCAGCGCATGGGGTGGAACGTCGCGCGTAACGACCGCGCCAGCGCCGACGAATGCATAGGCGCCGATCGTTATCCCGCAGACGACGGTGCAGTTTGCGCCCAGTGTCGCGCCCCGGCCCACATGGGTCTGCCGGAACTCGTCCTTGCGCGAGACATGGGCGCGCGGGTTGTAGACATTGGTGAACACCATGCTCGGGCCGCAGAAGACATCGTCCTCGATTATGACATCGTCATACACCGAGACGTTGTTCTGGATCTTGACGCCGTTGCCGATCACTGCCCGGCCGCCGACGAACACGCCCTGGCCGAGCGAGCAACCGGAGCCGATCCGCGCGCCCGCGCTGACGTGCACCCAATGCCATATTCTGGTGCCCGGACCGACCAGCGCCCCGTCATCGACAATGGCGCTGCTATGGATAACGGGGCCGTTTGCTGCATCGTCAGCCATAGGCGTGCCTAACCTTTGACCACCTTGCAGAAGGGATGGTAGTCGCCCTTCAACCCGACCGGCGTCTGCTGGCGAATGTCGTAGACCGTCTGGATGCATTGCCGGGCGTCGGAAAGCCCGAACCCGCCGCCGTTCAGGATGTCCTGATAGCTGACGGTGTGCAGGTCGGTGAAGCCCTCGGAGAATTCCAGTTCCTGATCCCCGATCGTGATCGAGCGGAACGTCCGTTTGCCGGCGGATTTGCAGTCTTCAGGCAGATAGTCGGCGTTGATTGACAGGAACCAGCGAACACGCGCCTTCTTGTATTCCAGATATCCGGCAGCGACATCGTCGTCGTGGATGTGAACCGTGCTCTTCTGCAGGTCGCCGAACACCCAGCCCAGCATATCGAAGAAATGGACGCCGATATTTGTTGCAATGCCGCCGGACTTGTGACCATCGCCCTTCCAGCTGACGAAGTACCAGTGGCCGCGTGACGTCAGATAGGTAAGGTCGACGTCGAATACCTTGTCCGGGGCGGCCGCTACCTGTTCGCGCAGCTTCTGTATAGCCGGGTGCAGCCGGAGTTGCAGGATATTGTAGATCTTTTTACCTTGTTCCTGCTCGATCTCCTGGAGTCCGTCGATATTCCACGGCGTAAGAACGAGCGGTTTTTCACAGATGGCATGCGCCTGCGAACGCAGCGCGAAGCGTACATGCGCGTCATGAAGATAATTGGGCGAGCAGATGGAAACGTAGTCGATCTTCTGGCCGTCGCGGCGCAGCTTGTCGACATGGCGATCGAAACGCTCGAACTCCGTGAAAAAATCGGCATCCGGGAAATGGCTGTCGATAACGCCGACACTGTCATTGGGGTCCAGAGCCGCCAGAAGAGAGTTGCCGGTTTCCTTGATGGCCTTCATATGCCGCGGTGCGACAAATCCCGCCGCCCCGATCAATGCGAAATTCTTACTCATATGCGCTACCATCCCATCCCCGTAATGTCCGATCCCATGCTCGCGGTACCGCCAATAGCGGTATCGCGACCACTCCGGCAGAGGCAACTATTAGCCATGCGGAGGCGTTTTCGCAAACCGTTTGACGCCGCCGATTCCACCGAGATGTCCCTCACGCCGGTTATCCCGGAAAGGCAGAACGAACGGCCTCGACCACTCGGCTCTGGTCGTCCGCCGTCATGGCCGTTCCCGACGGCAGGCAAAGACCGTGGGCGAAAAATCTTTCCGACACGGCGCCGCCGGTGACGCTGCTACTCGCGAACACGGGCTGCAGGTGCATCGGCTTCCAGACCGGCCGCGACTCGATATCCATATTCTCCAGTCTCAGCCGGATCGTGGTCGTATCGGTACCCGCTTTTTCCGGGTCGATCAGCATCACGGTCAGCCATCGGTTGCTTTGCGTGCCCGGCTGTTCCGGCATGAACGAAACCCCGGGCAAAGCGGCCAGCCCGTCGACGTAGCAGTCGAACAGCGCCCGTTTTGCCGCAACCCGCTCCGGCAAGACGGACATCTGACCGACGCCGATCGCCGCGGCGATGTTGCTGAGCCGATAGTTGTATCCGAATGTTTCGTGTTCGTAGTGTGGCACCGGTTCCCGCGCCTGCTGGGAGAGAAAGCGCGCACGGTCTGCCAGTTCGGTGTCATCGGTTGCCAGAATCCCGCCGCCCGATGTTGTGATTATTTTGTTGCCGTTAAAGGAATAGGCTGCGGCCCAGGCGCCTTTGCCCGCATGCCGGTCGCCGATATGCGACCCGACCGCCTCGGCGGAATCCACGATGACGGGCACGCCGAACCGGTCGCCCAGTGCGACGATCCGGTCCAGGTCGCAGGGCTGGCCGTAGAGGTCGGTCGGAATGATCGCCCTGGCCTGGGTGCCGGCCACGGACAGCCGTGTGAGCGTCTCTTCGAGCAGCGCCGGGTCCATCGTCCAGCTCTGGTCGGAGTCGATGAACACCGGCTCCGCCCCCTGATACAAAATCGGCGCGATGCCGCCAATGAAGGTCATGCTCGACGCGATGACCTTGTCGCCGGCTCCGATATTCAGATATCTCAGAGCGAGGTGAAGGGCGGCCGTGCCGCTGGTCAGGGCAACAGAATGGCCAAACCCGCTGTATTCTGCGAAAAAGTCTTCGAAGCGCTCGATCATCGGCCCGGCGGGGGCGATGAAGTTGGTGTCGAACGCTTCGGTGACCGCTGCCAGTTCCGCTCCGGACATGTGCGGCGGCGAGAGGTAGAGCTTTTTATGCGGGTTCTGCACCGTTGGACCCTTGCTTTTTGCCGATTGGTTTTGCCGGAACGCCGACGACGGTGGTGGAGGGTGCAACGTCGTTGATGACGGCGGCACCGGCGCCGATCACGGCGCCGCGTCCGATGGTCAGGCCCTGGATAACGCTGGCGCCGATGCCGATATTGCAGTCGGCACCCAGCTTGACGGCGCCGCCAATATGAACGCCAGGGGCCAGCGTGGCATAGTCTTCAGCCACAGTATCATGACCAATCGTGGCGTTCTGGTTGATCAGAACGCCGATGCCGATCCGCACGTCCGGATCGATGACCGCGCCGGGATAGACGATCGTCCCGGTGCCGATAGTAGTATTGCCGCCGACATGGGCGCGAGGATGGATCAAGCGCGCGATCGTCGAGGCAGGCTCCGCGATCAGGCGGTCATAGGCCGATCGGCGATGCCCGGGGTCGCCTATCCCCAGAAAGAACGCGGCGTCCATATACGACTTGCAGGCACTGATGGGGCCGAGCACCGGCAGGCCGTCGATGCTCGAACCGGATTTTGCCGGATCGTCGTCCAGATAGCCCAGGAGACGCCATACCGGTTCGCAGCGCGGCTGGTGTCGATTGACGTCGTCGATGAAATAGCGCAGGGCTCTGCCGACGCCGCCGGTACCGATGATGATGGCGTTTGTCGTCATCGCCGGTCCTGGCCGCTGCCGGTGAACGGCGGCATTGTCGCATGACCTTCGGCCGACACGCCCTCGCGCCCGAAAACGACGCCAACCGTCCGGGCCAGTATCGTCAGGTCGAGCCGGAAGGATCGGTTGTCGACATACCAGACATCCATATCGAGCCTCGTATCCCAATCGACCTGGTTGCGGCCCTGGACCTGCGCCCATCCCGTTATTCCGGGCCTGACCTCATGGCGTCGGGCATGGTGGTCGGAATAGAGCGGAAGATAATGCATATGGAGTGGCCGGGGGCCGACCAGGCTCATTTCTCCTTTGAGGACGTTGATCAGTTCCGGCAGTTCGTCGAGCGATGTGCTTCTGAGGAACCGGCCAAATCGTGGCAGGCGGTCCTCGTCCGGCAGAAGGTTGCCGTTGGCATCAGTCTGATCGGTCATCGTCCGGAATTTCAGGATGGCGAACGGCCGACCATGCAGGCCCGCGCGCTGTTGACGAAACAGCACCGGCCGACCGAGATTGCGTGCCACCAGGATCGCTACGAAAGCTAGAACAGGCGTCGCCAGCACAAGGATCATCAACGCGACGAAGCAATCGAATAATCGCTTCAACGCGGCCTCGTAGGCGGAATCCTGGGGCGGTGGACAGAGGGCGTCAATGTCATCTCCGATATCGGTCCCAATGCCGGAGACAATAGCGTCGGTGAGCGGGATTTGTCATCACCTGTGGTAGATCCAGCGATCAGTATGGCCATGGAAATCGCCGACATCCTGATGACCGATCGTCCCGGCAGTGCATTCACCGGTCAAAGACTGATAGTTGCATCACACATCCATATACCAGCCGCCGTCGATCAGCAGGTTTTGCCCGGTGATGAAGCGGCTCTTGTCCGAGACCAGGAACAGGATCGCGTCGGCGACGTCTTGCGGGTCGCCGCGGAATTTCAGGCTCTGGTGGTCGAGGATGAACTTGCGATAGCTTTCCAGCTGGTCGGCCCAGACGCGGGCTTCGGCTTCTGTCGGGATGGCGCCGGGGCTGATGGCGTTGACGCGGATGTTCCAGGGGCCGAGTTCGCGGGCCAGCGACCGGGTAAAGCCCAGCAGCGTCCCCTTGGAACTGACATAGGGGACGAAGTCCTTCCAGCCGCCGCTGAGCGTGACCGAGCACATGTTGACGATGCGGCCGTCCTTCTTTGCCTTCATTCCCGGCACGACGGCCTGGGCGAGAGCGAAGGCGGCATGGGCGTTGATCCGCATGACCTTTTCGTAGTCATCGATCGAGATTTCCTCGATGGGCCCAAGCGGGATCAGCGCCGCATTGTTGATCAGGATGTCGAAGCCGCCGTGCTTGTCGCCGAGGTCCTTGACCAGTGCCTGGGCCGCGTGAAGGTCGTTCAGATCGCAAGGAACGAACGTCACCGGTGTGGCTGTCTCTGGAAGTCCGGCGTTGATCGCGTCGGCGGCCTTGCGCCCGCCGTCCTCGTCGATATCCAGCATCACGACCGTCGCGCCCGCTTCGGCCAGGGTCCGGCTGTCGGTAACTCCCAGCCCTCCAGCAGCGCCGGTGACCAGTGCCGTCTTGCCGTCGATGCGCATTTCCGTCATGTCGTTTCCTCCTTTGGCCAACCGGCCTTTCTTCACCCGGCCGGGAATTGCAGCCGCATATCCGGGCGGCGGTCGTCGGCCGGATCGGCCCAGCGCGTGTTCGGAACCAGCGGATACCAGCCGGGTCGGCCGGGGTCGCGGTCATAGGCATAGCCGCCCAGTTCGCGGAAGGCCTCGGCATAATGGCCCAGTTTTTCGCGATCCAGCTTGATCCCCAGGCCGGGAGCGGTCGGCACTGCGATGGCGCCGTCGCGATAGGTCATCGGGCCGCCCTCGATCACGTCGTCCAGCAGATGGTGATAATGGGCGTCGGCGTGGAAGGTCAGGTTCGGCAGCACCGCGCCCAGATGCAGCATGGTCGCCAGTTGGATGCCCAGTTCGCCGGACGAGTGGACGGCGATTGACTGCTGCATCGTTTCGCAGACCCCGGCCGCCTTGATGCAGGGACGAATGCCGCCCCAGAATGTCGTGTCGAGCAGGATGACGTCGACCGCCGGATCGAGCACGTTGGCCGCGAGTTGCTCGAAATTGACTACGACCGTATTGGTGGCCAGCGGCATGCCGGTCAGGTCGCGCAGCCGCCGCATGCCGTTCAGGCCCCATGTCGGATCTTCCAGATAGTCGTTGTCGAGATCGGCGATGCCGTTGGCGAAGCGGATACCTTCCTCGACGCTGAGCGCGGCGTTGGGGTCATAGCGAAACGTATCACCGGGCAGGGCATGGGCCAGCGCGCGATACGCCTCCAGTTCGTAGTCCGGCGGGAAAACACCGCCCTTGAGCTTGTGCGAGGTGAAGCCGTGCCGTGCCTTGAGCGCAAGTGCGTGCTCGACCAACTGATCGGGCGTGCGCACTTCGCCGCTGTTGTCACCGTCGCTGCCGACACCCGGGCCGACACCCGGGCCGACACCCGGATACCGGAAGAACAGGTAGCTGGCAAAGGGCACCGCATCGCGCAGCGCGCCGCCCAGCAGATCCGATACCGGGACCCCCAGCTTCTGACCCATGATGTCAAGGCAGGCGAACTCCAGCGCCGCATGATACTGAGTGCGGTTGTTGTAGAGCGAGGCGGTCGGATTGCAGATCGCGAACCGCATGGCTTCCAGCTTGAACGGGTCGTGGCCGAGCAGATAGGGCTTCAGTCCGTCGAAGGCGTCTTCTGCCGCCTGTCCGCCGCCGCCCATTTCGCCCAGACCGATCAGGCCGTCATCGGTCTCGACCTCGACGATGGTGCGCACGAAACGGCCCCAATGGGCGCCGTTGGCGTGGCGCAGCGGTGCCTCCAGCGGCAGGCTGACCGATGTCGCCCGGATGTCGGCAATGCGGGACCGTTTCATGGCATGTCACTTTCTGCCGCCAATGGGTCTTGCTCAGATGATCAGATCGCTAAGGGCCTCGATCGTCGTGTCGGCCTTGGGCAGATCGGCGATCTTCTCGCCGCGTGCCATGACCACGATCCGGTCCGATATCGGATAGACGTGGTGGAGATTGTGGGAGATGAACACGCTGGTAATGCCCATGTCCCGCAGTCCGGCAACGAAATCGAGCACCTTCTGCGTTTCCTTGAGCGACAGGTGATTGGTCGGCTCATCCAGGATCATGACCTTGGAGCGGAAATACATCGCCCGCGCGATCGCCACGCCCTGGCGTTCACCGCCGGAAAGCTCGACCACGGGTGTATCGGGAGAGCGAAGATGCAGGTCGACCTGACGCAAGGCCTCCATCGACTCCCGGGCCATCTGGCGCCGATCGAGCAGGCCGACCGGGCCGATCCGGAACGACACCGGCTCGCGGCCGATGAAGATGTTCCGCGCGATGCTCATATCCGGCACCATCGCGGTGTACTGATAGATGGTCTCGATGCCCAGATCCATGGCGTCGCGCGTGGTGCGCAGATGAACGCGCTTGCCCTCGACAAAGATTTCCCCGGCATCCGGCGCGTGGGCGCCGGACAGGATCTTGATCAGGGTCGATTTGCCGGCGCCGTTGTCGCCGACCAGGCCGATCACTTCGCCCTTGTTGAACGAGACATCGACATTCTTCAGCGCGTGGACGCTGCCGTACCATTTATCCAGCCCGACGCAGCGGATGATCGGCTCGGCTGTTCCGGCCGTGGCGCCGCTGCTGTGCGTGCGTTCCGTCACCTCGGTCATGTCCGCATCCTCCGCGCCCGTTCGCGTATCCAGGTATTGAAGATCACGGCGACGATGGTCAGCGTCCCGATGGCGAGGTTGAACCAGTTCGCGTCTACCCGCGCCATCACCAGCCCGTTGTCGATAACCCGGATCAGCGACGCGCCGATGACGGCCCCAAGGACAGAGCCGATGCCGCCGGTCAGGGCCATGCCGCCAATGACCGACGCCGCGATCGCCTCCAGTTCCAGCCCGACACCGGCCGAGGGCAGGGCGGATCGCAATCGAAAGGCCTGGATCAGACCGGCGAACCCGGCGAGGAACGAGCACAGCATGAAGCAGGCCGTCTTCACCTTGAATACGTCAATACCCATGTCGCGTGCGGCCGGGCGATAGCCGCCGGTGGCGAACACCCAGTTGCCGAAATTCGACATGTGCAGCATCAGGCCCAGCAGAATGGCGAGGCCGGCATACCAGATCAGCGACATCCGGAAGAGGGCGAAAGGCTCGACAAAGATCGCTGCGGGAGCGTCGGCAGGAAAGGGCGGCGGCGATCCGCCGGAGATGACCACCGTCAGGCTGCGGGCGATGAACAACATCCCCAGCGTGGTAATGAATGACGGAATGTTGAAGCGCAGCGTGATCTGGGCGTTGATGAATCCGATGCCCAGCGCGACGAGCAGCGACAGCAGGATGGCAAGCGTCGGATCGAGTCCGCCCGCCATCGTTGTGAAGGCGACCATTGGTGTAAGCGCGAGCACCGAGCCGACCGACAGATCGAACTCACCGGCGATCATCAGGATCGATACGCCCAGGGCCACCAGCCCCAGTTCGGGAATGATGCCGAGAACGACGCGGATATTGGTTGGCGTCATGAAATACGGCGAGTACAGCGAAAACCCGATCAGAACGACGATGATCATGATCAGGGCACTGAACTCCGGCCGCGATAGAAAGAGCTGAACGAATTTTCGCATGGAGCGGCAACCGATATGAACGGGCAGGGACGGTTCGGGCGAACGAAAGGGAGCGGCGTGCCGCCCCCTTTCGCGATTGCCGCACTCAGCGGACGTTCTGTTCCGAAAGTGCCCGGATTTCCGCCACGTCGTCCGGTGTGACCAGCCCGCTGCCGGTATCGACACTCCAGGCGCTCAGGCCGAACTCGTTCATCAGATCCAGCTGGATGATCGGCAGATAACCCTGCAGATAGGGCTGCTGGTCGATCTGGTACTGAATGTAACCGGCCTCCATTTCGTCGAGCACGACCGGCACGAGATCGAAACCGCCAAGCAGGATATCGCCCGGTTCGTAGTCGAGATCGCGCAGCGCGTTGGCGGCGCCGGCGTGCCAGTACCCGGTATCGAAATACGCGGTGAGGTCCGGCGTGGCCTGAACATAGGCCGCGACCCGGTTGGCGGTCGCCGACAGATCGGTGCCGGAATCCAGCCGTTCGTAGCTGATCTCGCGGTCCGGGTTGGCGTCGATATAGTCGTCCATGAAATCGGCGATGCCCTGCGCGCGCAGTTCCGACCAGCTCTGGCCGGGCTCCGACACGCCGATCAGCACCTGAATCGGGCCTTCGTCTGGGAACTCGTCCGACATCGCCTGGGCCAGCCCATAGCCCGCGGCCGTCAGATTCTGGCCGATGAAGGACAGGCGCGGGTTGCCGGCCGCGCCTTCGCTGTCGTCGGTATTCGATGCAATGACCGGGATACCCGCGTCGACAGCCTCGGCGATGGGCTGATCGAATATGGTGTCGTCGACGATGCTGGTGACGATGCCGTCGGGCTGCTGGGCAACAGCGGTCTGGAAATTGTTCAATTGCTGCTGCAGATCGCCCTCGGTCTGGGCAAAGATCATCTGGCAATCGGCGCCGACCTGCTCGCAGGCGTCGTTCATGCCCTGCTGCACCGCTTGCCAGAAAACATTGCCGGTGCTGGCGTGGTGAACGAAAATATAGCGTTCCTGATCCTGCGCGAGCGCCGATCCGGCGACGAGGCCGGCGGTACCGGCGGCGATACCGGCGAGAAGAATCCTTTTGGTGCTGTTCATTGCGTTACTCCCTTTTGATGATTGTTGTGGTGATTTTTCAGGTGGTTCTCTGAGCCGGGGGCGATAAGCGGGTTTGACTAGCTGTCGCTGACCGTCGTCACACGCCGGATGGCATCGTCCCGGTCTTCCAGGCCGGGTTGCAGTGCGATACCCAGGCCCGGCCCCTCCGGCGCCCGGATCGTGCCGTTCTCGATCGGGGGCAGGTCGGTTACCAGCTCCCGGTACCAGCCATGGTAAAAGGCGCGCACCGTTTCCTGGATCATCGCATTCGGGGCATGGATTGACAGATGGGTCGAGGCGGTCAGGACCACCGGGCCGGTGCAATCATGCGGGGCCACCGGCAGATGCCAGGCTTCGGCCATGCCGGCAATCTTGCGGGCTTCCGACAGGCCGCCGCACCAGGACAGGTCCAGCATGACCACGCCGGCCGCGCCGGTCTGCAGCAGATCGCGAAAGCCCGAGACCCCGGCAAGGGTTTCCGAAGCACAAACCGGCGCTGGCGACCGCGCCGCATAGCCGCGCAGGTCGTCCAGGCTGTCCATGCGGATCGGGTCTTCGTGCCAGAAGGTGTTGAAGGGTCTCAGCGCCTCGGCGATCCGGATTGCCGTCGGCAGGTTCCACAGCGAATGGAACTCGACCATGATGTCCATGCGCTCGCCAACGGCATCGCGGATCTGCCGGAACGGCGTCAGCGCCTGTTCCAGCTCGTCCGGCGCGATATAAAGCCCGCCCGACGCCTCGGCATACGGGTCGAATGGCCAGATCTTCATGCCCGTAATGCCCTGGTCCAGCAGGCTTTCGGCCAGGGGGCCGGCATCGTTCAGAAAGGCATCCAGATCCTCGTACGGCCCTTCGTCGCCGCCCAGACCCCAATTGTCGACCTGCTGCGATGTCGCCTTGCGGACGTATTTGTATCCGGCGCAGGTATTGTAGATGCGCACGCTGTCCCGCGACGGTCCGCCGAGCAACCGGTAGATCGGCATCCCCGCGACCTGACCGAAGGCATCCCACAATGCGATATTGATCGCCGAGATGCCGCGCGTTTCCACCCCTGAGCCGCGAAAGCCGAGATAGCCCGACAGCGACCGCGTCAGCCGCTCAACGTCGCGAACGTCGCCGCCAACCAGTCGCGGGGCGGCGTGTTCATGGATATAGGCCTCGACGGCGGCGGCGCCCATGAAGGTCTCGCCCAGCCCGGCAATGCCGCCTTCGGTGTGCAGGCGTACCCACAGGAGATTGGGGAATTCTCCGAGACGGAGCGTTTCGACGGCTTCGATTCGCAAGGCGGCGTTTCCTCGTTAAGGTGGCAGGCTGCGGTCACCCGGCGAATGGTACGGTGGCGAGACCCTGCGTGCCGACATCGGCGACGAACAGATGGCCGGCATCGGGATAACGGTCCAACTCGGTGGCCGACATGCCGAACCGGGCTGTGGTGATGGCCAACCGGTCGAGCCGAGGGCCGATGAAGGTGCAGCTCGTGACATTCGGTACGGGCATTTCCAGGATGCGGTCGATCTCGCCGTCCGGGCGATAGCGAATTACGACGCCACCGCCGAAACGGGCATTCCACAGGCAGCCGTCGACATCGACGCAGGACCCGTCCGGTGCGCCGCGCCCCTCTGTTCTCGCGAACAGGCGCTTGGCGGCAATCTCGCCGCTGTCTGCGTCGAAGTCGTAGACGTGTATCGAACCGTCGAGCGTTTCCGCGAAATAGAACCGCGTCTCGTCCGGGCTCCAGGCGAAGGTATTGGCGATCCCAAGGCCGGTTTCGAATTCCGTCACCGTGCGGTCGGGATCGATCCGGAACAGCGCGCCCGACCAGCGATCCATCTCGCGCGGGGTGGCGTCATCGTTGATGTTGTTCTGCATGCTGCCGGCCCATAGCCGGCCTCTGGGGTCGACGCCGGCATCGTTGAACCGGTTGCCCGGCCGGGCGGCGTCCGGAGAACAGCAAAGCGTCGGTGTTCCGTCGGCGGTGGATTGCTGGAAAATGCCGCTGACCATCGGCAGCAGGAAGCCGCCGTCGCGGCGTGGGATCACCGCGGATACGAATTCCGGTGTGGGCCAGCTGTCCATTGCGCCGGTTTCCGGGTCGAGTGATTTCACGACCTTTCCAACGATGTCCACCCAATACAGGAGACCGCTGTACCAGACTGGTCCTTCGCCGACCAGGTCGGCGGATTCCACCAGTCGTTCGACCTTGTCCCGTGCCATCTTCCCCCCAGTCGAGCCGGCCGCCACCTTGCCGGCACCTGTTGTTCATTTTATCGTATTATAGGATATAAATCTAAGCAATGCGGTATTTCGCGACGAGGACGACCGTTGGCGCCGTCGGTGGTCCCGATCCCCGGTGGACATGATTCCACCCTCGTTGTACGCCATCTGCAAGTACAGGAGGTGCGACGTGAGCGATACGACCGAACAGACCGACATATCCGAAAGCCTTGAGGCAGCGATCGACGCGGGCGACGGCGCGGCGCTGAATGCGCTGCTCGACCCGCTGCCGTATAACGAGGCGCTGCGCGAATTGCTCAATCTGTCGCAGGCCCGGCGCTATGCGGCATTCGACCTGATGCCGGTGGAACTGGCGGCGGAACTGGTCGAAGAGGCGCCCTATGAACTGGCCGCCGAGCTGATCGAGCATGTGGCGGCGGCCAGGGCCGCGGAAATCCTCGACGAGATGCACAGCGACGTTCAGGCCGATGTCGTCCGCGAGATGGACGATGCGGCGGCCGAGGCAGTGTTCGCGGAGATGGATGCCGACGAGGCCGCGGATCTGCGCCGGCTGGTCGAATACGATGCCGAGTCCGCCGGCGGTCTGATGATGTCGGAGGTGTTCTCGTTCCCGCAGCATGCCACCGTTGGCGCCGTGCTGAAGCGGCTCGCCGGCGATGGGGAAGACGATTTCGAACGCTATCGCGGCCAGCATCCCTATATGCTGGACGACGCCGGCCGGCCGGTTGGCGTGGTGTCGCTGCGCCTGCTGCTGACCACCCGACGCAGCGTTGCCCTGAGCGAGATCATGATCGCGCCGATGACCGTCAGCGTCGACACGCCGCTGGATACGCTGGAGAACCTCTTCGACGAACACCCTTTTCTGGGCTTGCCGGTCGTGGACGAGGCCGGAATCCTCGTCGGCGTGGTTTCCAGATCGGCCGTCGACGAGGCGCTGGTCAAGCGCGCGGAACGGTCTCACCTTCGCCAGCAGGGCGTTTTCGGCGATGAACTGCGCTCCATGCCGCTTAAGATCCGGGCCGGACGACGGCTCGGCTGGCTGTCGGCCAATATCGTGCTGAACATCCTGGCGGCGGGCGTGATCGCACTTTACGAGGAGACGCTGGCCGCCGTGATCGCGCTGGCGATCTTCCTGCCCATGGTCTCTGACATGAGCGGCAATGCCGGCATGCAGGCGATTGGCGTCACCATGCGCGAATTGTCGTTGGGGCTGGTGCGGCCGGTCGATGCCCTGCGGGTATGGCTGAAGGAACTGTCCGTCGGCGTCATCAACGGCATCGCGCTGGGGATATTGATCGCCATCGTCGCCTGGGTCTGGAAGGGCAATGGGTGGCTGGGGCTGGTTGTCGGTCTGGCGCTGGCGGCGAACACGGTGATCGCCGTCTCGATCGGTGGTGTCGCGCCCCTGATCCTGAAACGGCTTGGCCAGGATCCGGCGGTCGCCAGCGGACCGGTGCTGACCACGATCACCGACATGGCCGGCTTCTTCCTCGTGCTCAGCCTCGCCACCCTGATGATGCCGCTGCTGGTGTGATCGTTCCAGTGGCCTGACCACGCGCACGAGCCCGGCGGGCGAAACGCCGACCGGGCTCGTCAGGGGACTGACTATTTGGGCCTGACCCTTTGGGTGTGGCTAGTTCAGGTACTGGGAATCGTTGGCCTCGGCGACGTTTTCCTTGAACAGATCGAGCAACTCGACCGCGTCCTCACCCAGTTCCTCCTGGATGTGGGCTTCGAACGGCGGCTGGGTCGCGTCGCGCATGGCGTCGCGCTGCTCGGGCGACAAGGCGGTGATCTCCATCGAGTCCTGCAGACCGCCGACCCCGCGATCCGACGCCTCGATGATCCGCGAAAGCCCGCGCGAGGCGGTGACGCAGGATTCGGCGGCATAGCGAACGACCGTCTGCTGCTGCTCGCTCAGACCGTCCCAGAACGATTTCGACAGCAGCATGATGTATGGCGAAAACAGGTGGTTCGTCAGCGTCATGTATTGCTGCACTTCGGAGAAATTCGAGAACGAGATGATCGGCACCGGATTCATCTGGCCGTCGATTACGCCGGTCTGCAGGGCTGAATAGACTTCGCCCCATGCCAGAGGGTAGGATTCCGCACCCAGCGCATTCATGATCACCTGATGCGACGGCAGCGTCATGGTCCGAACGCGCACGCCCTCGAAATCATCGAGATCGGCGATTTCCTTCTGCGAATTGGTGACGGCGAAGAATCCGCCGGTATCCGGAAATCCGAGAACCACGACGTCGCCGAGTTCCTCTTCGATGTCGGCCTTCAGCGCACGGCCGAACGCGCCGTCGAACACCTCGTAGGTTGATGCGTTGTCGGAGAAGGCGAAGGGCAGGTTCAGCACGTCGATGTTGGGATAGTAAGAGGCAAGCGCGCCGGATGACGCGATCGTTGCCTGAATGACGCCGTCGCGCACCATCTGCACCTGTTCGGCGTTACTGCCGAGCTGGTCATTGGGATACATCTCGACTTCGATGGCGCCGTTGGTGTCCGCCGAAACGATGTTCGAGAACACCTGTGCGCAAGCGTGCCCCGGATTGTCGAACGGATCGGGGGCATTGTCGTGTGCCAGTTTCAGCAGCCCGCCATCCGCGATGGCGCCCGAGGCCATGCCGGTCAGTGCGCAGGCGGCGGCAAATCCGCAAATATGCTTCCTGTTCATTAGTCACTCCTGATTTATCGTTGGTCGATCACTGGTAATTGAAGGGCGTTCGGCGATCAGGCGAACCCCAGGAGCCGCGGTATCAGCAGGGCCAGATCTTCCCAGAAGGCGAACAGGATCAGGATTCCGATCTGTGCGAGCAGGAAGGGCCAGAGCTTTGCCGCGATCCGTTCGAGCGTCTCGCCGGTTACCGACGAGAGGACGAAGAGGCATGCGCCCACCGGGGGCGTCATGAGCGAAATATTGAGGGCGACGATGAAGATGATGCCGGCGTGTATCGGTTCCAGACCGATCTGGTTGGCGAGGGGAACGAGCACCGGCGTCAGGATGATCAGGATCGCCGTGACGTCCATGATCGTTCCGATAACCATAAGCACCGCGATGATCAGCAGAATCACGATATAGCGGTTGTCGGAGACCGACAGCACCGTTTCGGCGATCAACTGCGGGACCCGGTTGAAGCTCATCCACCAGCCGAGCATGCTGGCGAAGGCGATGATGACGAAGATGACGCCGCTGATCACGGCCGTGCGCAGCAGCATCCGGCAGAGCGCGTTGAAGCTGATGTTACGATAGACCACGCCGCCCAGAAACAGGGCATAGGCGACCGCGACCGACGCTGCTTCGGTCGGCGTGACGATCCCGCCAAGGATGCCGCCCAGAATGATCACCGGCATGAGCAGGGCGGCGAACGACGTGACAAAGGTCTTCGCCATTTCTCTGGCGGAAGCCCGCGTCGTCGCGCCCGGAAGATCCTGACTTGAGGCGCCGAGCGCGATGACCGCCATGCAGACGAGGCAGATGACCAGTCCCGGCAGGATGCCCGCCGCAAACAGGCCGCCAATCGATACACCCATGAGCGAACCATAGACGACCATGATGCCGGATGGCGGAATGGTCGGGCCGATGATCGATCCGGCCGCGGTGACGGCGCAGGCATAGTCGCGGCGGTACCCCTGCTTGACCATCTCCGGGACCAGGGTCTTGCCGAAAGCGGCGGCGTCGGCGGTGGCCGCCCCGGTGAGGCCGGAGAACAGCACCGATGCAACCATGTTCGCCTGCGCGAGCCCGGCGCGGAAATGGCCGACGAGGACCTGGGCGAAGCGCATCAGCTGGCTGGTGATGCCGATGTGATTCATGATCTCGCCGGCCAGAATGAAGAACGGCATCGCCAGGAACGGGAACACGTCCAGACTGTTGAACATGCGGCTCGGCCCCATGGCCAGGAACTGGGCACCGCCCATGTCCACCAGACCGGCCAGACCAGCCAGGCCGATAGCAAATCCGATCGGCGTTCCGATCAGCAGCAGGACGGCGAATATGATTGCGACGATCATCGGTCAGGCCTTCTGTGCTTGATCCTGGACGTGGTGCCGTCCGAGATCGCGAATCATGGCCAGGGCCGTCTGAACGGCAGCCAGCCCTGCGGCGGCCGGAATCGCCGAATAGGCGGGCGCCAGGCTCATGCCGAAAATCATGGCCTGGCGGGACTGCCCAGATGCGGCGAAGCCCAGCCCGTACCAGAACAGGTATCCGAACAGGCAGAGCGCCAGAACGTCGGCCAGGATCAGGGCGCCGCGCCGCGCGACCTCCGGCAGCCGGTCGATGAGAATGGTGAGACCGATATGTTCGCGGTTCGTGATTCCGGTGGAGATGGCGAGCAGAACCGTCCAGATCATCAGATAACGCGCCAGCGTTTCCGGCCAGTTGAACTGCCAGCTGAAATAGTAGCGGTCCACAACGCCGATCCAGACATCGATCACCAACGCGGCCATCAGCACGATGAGAATAAGCTCGACCACTTTGTTGATCCGGTAACTGAGCGTAGCCGCGAGTTGTCTCATTCGTTTCCGCTTCTCTTCTCGTTGATGCCGCTTGCTGGTTTCGCCAGGACGGTCAGTCGCCGATGGGCCTGCCGGGATCGCTCATGTTCAGGCCGGACAGGCTGGTGCGGATGCGGCGCAGCCCTTCCAGCACGCGGGGACCGATCGATTCCGCTGTCGCCATGGCGATAAGGTCGATGACGAACAGCAGCGCGTATCGGCCTGATGTCGGCTTGTAGAGCTGGGTGTCGGCCGGGATGACGAAGGGCAGCGTCACTTCGGCTTCCCGGGCGAGGGAGGAATCCGGATTGGTGATCGCAATCGTCCGGGCGCCGTATTGTCGGGCCACGCGCACCGATTCCATAATGGATTTGGCTTCGCCAGAGGCGGATATCGCCACGACCAGCGAATCCTTGTCGCAGACGGCGGCCGACATGCGCTGCATCTGGCCGTCGGTATGCGACACGACCGACAGGCCGAGGCGAAAGAGCCGGTTCTGCAATTCGACGGCGCCAAGTGATGAAACGCCGCCCGAACCGTAAACGCAGATCTGCCGTGCCTTGATCAACTGGTCGGCAACGGTATTGACCGTGTTCATGTCGACGATATCGCGCATGCGGTCCATGGCCCGCGCCGCGCCCTCTGACACCGCGTCGACGATACGCGCGTCGCGTTCGTCGCGGACCAGCGGCTCCGGGAAGAGATAGAGCCCCCCGATCGCCAGCACCTGAGCCAGTTTGAATTTGAAATCGCGCACGCCGTCACAATCCAGCGATCGACACAGCCGCGTGACGGTCGGCTCACTGACTCGGGCGCGCAGGGCCAGGTCGGCAATCGGCGCCCTGGATGCATATTCGACGTCGTCCAGTATGACTTCCGCCAGCCGCCGCTCGGCCTTGCTGCCGTCGGTCGAAAGCATCCGCAACCGGTTGATGATGTCGGTCGTCGTCACAACGCTGCATCCCTGTTCATGCGTCGGCGATGCCTTGCCGGCAATTCGTCCGAGAGGGAGGTTGACATTCAAAATGTAAAAAAGCAACATTCATTACGGAACTAACTTGCAATTTTTTGACGCAAAACGTAGGTAGCGCGAAAAAATGTAAGAAAGTTACCAAACATCTGAGGACGACCGTCGCAGGTTGGCCCAAGCCATAAAGGACCCGATCCATGCCCAAAACGACTTTTGGAACCGCGCATGTACCGCTGTCGCCGGCCGTTCGCGCCGGTGATTTCATCTACACCTCGGGCCAGGTGCCCGTTCGCCCGGGCGGCGTCATGGAATCCGGCGGGATCGAGGAACAGACCCGGCAGGTGATGGAGAACGTCAAGGCGGCGCTCGCCCTTGCGGGGGCGGAGATGACGGACGTCGTCAAGACGACAGTGTGGCTGGAGGATGCGCGCGATTTCGGGACCTTCAACAAGGTCTATGCCACCTATTTCCCGAGCGAGCCGCCAGCCCGCACCACGGTGGAGTCGCGCTTGATGGTCGACATCAAGATCGAGGTCGAAGCCGTTGCCTACAAGCCGGCCTCGTAACGGCAGGTTGCCGTATCGACTGGATGCGCACGACAAGAACTGCAAGGTATGCGTGATATGAATTGGGATCTCGTCCTGACGGGCGGTCGCGTGGTCGATCCGTCTCTTGGCATCGATCGTGTGGCCGATGTTGCCTTCAGCAACAAAAAGGTGGCGGCTGTCGGCGACGGGTTTGCCGGTTCCGCAAAAACGGTCCGCGATGTTTCCGGACGGATCGTGACCCCCGGCCTGATCGATCTTCATACGCACGTCTATTGGGGCGGCACGTCGCTCGGGATCGATGCCGAAGCCTATGCGCGATCGAGCGGCGTGACGACCAGCGTCGACACCGGCAGCGCCGGCCCCGGCAACTTCGCGGGCTTTCGCCGGCATGTGATTGACCCCAGCCAGACCCGCATTCTGGTTTACCTTCACGTTTCCTTCGCCGGGATATTCGGGTTCTCGCCGTCGATCATGGTCGGAGAAAGCCATGATTTCCGGCTGATGGCGCCCAGGGACGCCGCGGACGTGATCAATCGGAATCGCGACGTGATCGTTGGCATCAAGGTCCGGATCGGCAAAATCGCCAGCGGACCCCAGGGCATCGCACCGCTGGATGTCGCGCTCGGACTGGCCGACGAAACCGGGATGCCGATCATGTGCCATATCGACGAGCCGCCGCCGTCTTACGAAGCGGTCGTCTCGCGCCTGCGCAAGGGCGATGTCCTTACCCACTGCTATCGGCCGTTTCCGAATTCACCCGTCAAGGGTGACGGTTCGGTCAAGGCGGAGGTGATCGCGGCGCGCGAACGTGGCGTGATCTTCGATATCGGCCACGGCATGGGCTCGTTCTCGTACAAGACCGCCCGGGCGATGCTGGCGGGCGATTTTCCCCCGGACACGATTTCGTCGGATGTTCATGCCTATTGCATCGACGGCCCCGCATACGATCAAGTGACGACGATGTCGAAATTCCTGGCGCTGGGCGTCCCGCTCGGTTCGGTCGTTGCGGCATCGACGGAAAACGTCGCCCGTGCGATCGGCCGGCCCGACCTTGGCACCTTCCGCGAGGGGGCGGCCGGTGACGCCAGTGTCCTGTCGCTGAAGGACGGGCAGTACGAACTTGAGGATGTCGAAGGCGAGATCCTGCACGCCGATCGGCGGCTGTTCGCCGAGGGCGTGGTTGTCGGCGGCGAATGGTGGCATCCGGAATGATCCCCGGAAAGGCCACCACGTCGTGCGCCGGGTGTTGCCGTTAACGGGGAGGAAGAGTCGATGAAGTGGGAAAACCTGACCAGCGCCGAGGTCGGTGCGGTCGACCGCAAGACCGTCGTGGTGCTGAGCATCGCCGCGATCGAGCAGCACGGCCCGCATCTGGCCGTGTCGACCGATGCGGTGATCGGCGGCTATCTTCTGGACCGGCTGGACGAGGCGGTCGGTGACGACATCCTGATCCTGCCGCAGATCAAGGTCTGCTGTTCCGAACACCACATGGATTTCGCGGGCACGCTGTCGGTCAGTCACGAGACGTTCCTGGCTTATGCCGGCGACATGCTGACATCGGTCATGCGTCAGGGATTCCGTAATATCGTGATCCTGAACAGTCATGGCGGCAATCAGGCGGTCGGTCAGGTCCTCGTCGAAAAGCTGGGCGCGCGGCACCCCGATTGCCGGATCGCGTTCATGACCTGGTGGCAACTGGCGGCTCCGGCACTGCGCACCATTCGCGAAAGCGCGTTCGGCGGCATCAACCACGCCTGCGAGTTCGAAACGTCGCTGATGCTGCACACTGCACCGCAGGCCGTTCGTCCGGATCTGATCACCGGCATGTCGCGGGCGCCGACATTCGACTGGGCCGAGGGCGATATGCTGACCGGCGCGCGCGGGCTTATCTATCGCAGCATGGCGGAGAAATCGGGCGGTACCGGCACCGTCGGCGATCCGTCACTAGGGACGGCGGAAAAAGGCCAGCGCATCGTCGATGCCGTCGTGGCGGCGCTGACCGAGGTCGTGACGAGCCTGAAAGCCGCACCGGCAAAGTCCGGGAGAAACGGCTGATGCCGGCGGAAACGCTGCGCTGCATATCGTGCGGCGAGACGGTCTCCATCGCGCTGATGCCGTCGACCTGCGCGAGCTGCGGCGGCATTCTCAACTATGTCGGTCCTGCCGCGACCCATGGGCGCGATGACGGCACCGATGCCGATCACCCCGCCGATCCCAACAGCCTGTGGCAATGGGCGGAATTTCTGCCCCATTGCGCACCGGCCAACAGGATCACACTGGGCGAGGCGCGGTCCCCGCTGCTGGAATGCGGGCGGATCGGACGGGATGCCGGTCTGGCGGATTTCTGGATCAAGAACGATTCCGTCATGCCGACCGGGTCGTTCAAGGACCGGGCGATCGCGCTGGCGGTCTCGCTGGCGCTCGAACACGGGCGGGAGGGGCTTGTTCTGTCGTCGAGCGGCAATGCGGGCGCGTCGGGCGCGGCTTACGCCGCGCGGGCGGGCCTGCCGATCGTCGTGCTGGTGCCCGAAACCGCACCGGCGGCCAAGCTTCGCCAGATCGCGATTACCGGCGCCCGGCTGGTAACCGTGGCCGGGGCGACCAGCGACTGCTGCCGCATGGCCGCCGCGCTGGCGGCCGAGCGCGGCTGGGTCAATCTGACGACGACGTTTCACAATCCCTACGGCGTCGACGGCTATGCGACGATCGCCTATGAACTGGCGCCGCTGAAGCCCGACGTCGTTCTGCTGCCGATTTCCAGCGGCCCGCTTCTGGCGGGCGTGATGAAGGGATTCGAGGCGATGAAGGCGGCCGGGCGCATCGGCCGCATCCCGCGCCCCGTTGCCATACAGGCCGCCGCTTGCGCCCCGATCGCCAAAGCGTTCGCCGAGGGCGGGGACGTGTCGCCATGGCAGCACCGGGCGACGATCGCCTCGGCGCTCAACGACACGCTGGCGGGCTATGAACGCGACGGCGACTACACGCTGCACTGGATCCGCAAATACGGCGGCGCCGCTACCGCCGTCGACGACGACGCGATCGCCGACGCGGTCCGCCGGCTGGCGCGGCGCGAAGGCATCGTGCTGGAACCCAGCGCCGCCGTACCCATCGCCGCGCTTTCTGACCTGCGCGAACGCGGCATCATAACGCCCGGCGAGCGCGTCGTCGCCGTCGCCACCGGTCACGGGCTGAAGGATCTGTCCTGCGCGCCCGAACCCGACCTGGAGGCGCCGATCAGTGCCGATGCGGGGTCCGATGCGGTTCTGACAAGTATCTGATTGGAACCGCCGGCATCGTTGGGTGCGCGTCCGCGCCGTGCGGGGTCTACAGGCCCCACTCCCTTTCCCCTTCGCCGGAGGCGCGACAGCGCCATCCGGCGTCCACACGTACGGTTTTAGAGCGTTGATAGTGTGGGGCCCGGATCTCCTCTCTGTTCACGCCGCTGTCGAAAACGGCTTCGCCCGTTCGATGCGAGCGCGCTCCTCCGGGCTGTTCATCACCGCCCAAAGGTCGCCGCGCCGCTGAGCATTGAGCCAGAACTCCGGGCTGTTGCCGAACACTCTCGCGAGAATGAGCGCTGTTGCAGCCGTCACATTGCGTCGGTCATTGCAAAGGTCGTTCACATGCTTGCGTGGCACGCCCATCGCCTCCGCCAATGCTGCCTGGGTCAGGCCGAGTGGCAGCATGAACTCTTCGATGAGAATCTCGCCAACCGAAGTTGGCTTCCGCTCGGTCATCAGCATGTCGTCACCTCATCGATAGCTGTGGTCGTCGAGATATTCTCCATACTAATGCGAAGATGATAGCAAAAATCGTCCACACGCACCGCGAGAGCGTTGGCAGAGACGTGGGATCTGTCCGGTACCGCCCGCGCGTCTACCGCCCGCGGTAGAAGCAGGCGGCGGTGTGGCCGGGGTCGCCGCCGGCGACCTGGACCAGGGCCGGGCGCTGGTCGGCGCAATCGGGGCGCGCGATCGGGCAGCGGGTGACGAACGGGCATCCGGGCGGCGGGTCGGCAGGGTTGGGCAGGTCGCCGGTCAGGACGATCTGGCGGCGTTCGGCCTGGCGTTCCGGATCGGGATAGGGAATGGCGCTGATCAGCGCCTCGGTATAGGGGTGGGTCGGCTGATCGAACACGGCCCCGGCGTCGCCCTGTTCGACCAGATGGCCCAGATACATGACGGCGAGCCGGTCGCTCAGGTGCCGCACCACCGACAGGTCGTGCGAGATGAACAGATAGGCGAGGCCGAATTCCGCCTGCAGCTCGACCAGCAGGTTCAGGATCTGCGAGCGGACGGACACATCCAGCGCCGAAACCGGCTCGTCGCAGACGATCAACTTTGGCCGCAGCGCCAGGGCGCGGGCGATGACGATCCGCTGGCGCTGGCCGCCGGAGAACTCGTTCGGCAACCGGTCGTAATGCGTGCTGCGCAGTCCGACGCGGTCGAGCAGGTGTTCGACCTCGCGCCGCCGTTCGGCTGGCGTCATGCGCGTGTGGATCAGCAGCGGCTCGGCGATGCTGTCGCCGATGCGCATTTTCGGGTTCAGCGACGAGAACGGGTCCTGAAAGATGATCTGCACCTCGCGCCGGACGGTCGCCAGGTCGGCGCCCGTGGCGCGGTGGACGTCGATGCCGTCGAGGGTGACCTGGCCGCCGGTCGGGCGCAGCATGCCAAGAGCCGCATAGCCGGTGGTCGACTTGCCGCAGCCGCTTTCGCCGACCAGCGCCAGCGTTTCACCCGGCCGGATATCGAACGAGATGCCGTCAACGGCTTTCAGCCACCCCGACGGCCTGCCCAGCATGCCGCCGCCGAGGGGAAAGTGGACCTTCAGATCCGTCACCCTCAAAAGCGGGGAAGCGCCCCCGGTTGTGTCCTCGCTCGTGCCGCCGGTCATGTCCCCGGTCATATCCCCGGTCATGCCATGCTCTCCACCTGATCGGCGAACCAGCAGGCGCTGGCGTGGCCCGGATCGCCGCCGACCGACGCCAGCGGCGGTGCCTGGACGCGGCACTTTTCCGCCGCCAGCGGACAGCGCGGATTGAACCGGCACCCCGTGGGCCAGTCGCGCAGGTCGGGCACGGTGCCCTCGATCGTGTTGAGCGTGTGTTTGCGCGCGCCGTCGATCTTGGGGATCGTCTGCAGCAGCAGATGCGTATAGGGATGGTACTGGCGCCGGAACAGCGCGCGCACCGGCGCGGTCTCCACCACCCGCCCGGCATACATGACGGCCACGGTGTCGGCCATGTCGGCGACCACGCCCATGTCATGGGTGATCAGCAGCAATGCCGCGCCGGTGTCGTTTTTCAGCCGACGCATCAGGTCGAGAATCTGCGCCTGAATGGTTACGTCCAGCGCCGTGGTCGGCTCGTCGGCGATCAGGACCGCTGGCTGGCAGATCAGCGCGATGGCGATCATCACCCGCTGGCACATGCCGCCGGACAGTTCGAAGGGATATTGCCGGAACCGCGATGCCGGATCGGGGATGCCGACCTGTTCCAGCATGCTGATGGCCCGGTCATGGGCGGCCTTGCGGCCAAGCTGCTGATGGCTTTGCAGCGCCTCGACGATCTGTTCGCCGACGCGCATCAGCGGGTTCAGCGACGACACCGGCTCCTGAAAGATCATCGCCATGACGTTGCCGCGGATGTCGCGCAGGCTGCGGTCGTCCAGCCCGACCAGATCCATACCCGCCGCCGTAATCGTGCCGGCGGTGATGGTCGCGGCGTCGGGATGCAGGCCCATGATCGCGAGTGCCGTCATGCTCTTGCCGCAGCCGCTTTCGCCGACCAGCGCCACGGTTTCGCCCTCGTGCACCGTCAGGTCGACGCCGTCGACGGCCGGAACGCCGCCAATGGTGACCTGAAGCCCGGACACTTTCAGCGCCTCCGCGCCGCCGACGCGGTTGGCCCCGGGCAGTCCCGGATCATGGGGGGGCCGGTCAGTCATCGCGCGTCTCCTCCTCGGTCACGGCGGCGGCCCAGGGCGACACCGGATGGGCCATGCCGACGGTGCCGCCGGATGGGCTGCGTGCGACTGCCGACGGTATCGCGAAATGGACCGGATATAGCGTGTCGCTGACCATGCGCACCGGGTGCGTGCGGGCGATTGCCCCGGCCACCGTCGGGTCGGCGGCCTTGTTGACAATGATCGTCGGGCTGCTGGCGTCGATGCGCGGGGTGTGAAAGGCCTGCTCCAGGCTCATGCCGAAATCGGCGAGGTATGACACCAACTGAACCAGCGCCGGGAATATCTGCCTACCGCCCGCCGCGCCAATGGCCAGAGCGGGCCGGCCCTGGCGGGTCGCGATCAGCGGACACATATTGGTCAGCGGCCGCACGCCGCCCTTGATGCTGTTGGGTTGGTTGGGACGGGGGTCGAACCACATCATGCCGTTGTTCATCAGGATTCCCGCCGACGGCGCGACCACCTTCGAGCCGAAGCGCGCCAACAGCGTGTTGGTCAACGACACCATGGTGCCGTGTCGATCGACGACGCTGATATGGCTGGTGCAGCCCGGATCGGGCGACTGTGCGTCATGGCCCATGCGGGTCAGGCGGTCGGCATAGGCGTCGCGAATGGCGTCGGCATAGGCCAGGGCGGCCGCGCCCCCCGGTGTTCTGTCGGATTTGGCGCCGGAAATGCGTGGGTCGTCGGACAGCCGGGCCATGGCGTGCAGAAAGGACGGCCCGCCGGACAGGCCGGGCATCGCCGCCAGTTCCAGACCGCCGTAGGGCGCGGTCAGCGGCGCGCGCCATTCCGGGCGATAGGCTGCCATGTCGTCCATGGTGATCGCCGATCCGCCGGCGCGCAGGTCGGCGACCAGCCCTTCGGCGATTTGCCCGGTATAGAAGTCGGTGGCACCGGCCTCCGCCAGACGGCGCAGCATCGCGGCCTTGGCGGGCATGGGTAGCCGGGGCAGGTCCCTGACCCCGGCATCCGGGGCACGCGGTGCCCGTCCGTCGACCAGGAACAGCGCTGCGGAGTCCGGAAACCGCGCCAACCCGGCCGCATCGATGGCCAGCGCCAGCGACGTGAACCAGTCGACCGCCAATCCGGCCTCGGCATGGGCGATCGCCGGGGCCAGGGCCTCGGCCAGCGTAATCGTCCCGAAACGCCGCAAGGCTTCGGCCAGTCCGGCGACCGCGCCCGGCACACAGATGGACTCGTGTCCGATCAGGTTGCGGTCGTCGGCCACGGCGGGCCAAGCGAACCAGTCGCCGTCGTTGCCGCCCGCCAGCGGATAGCGCCCCGGATCCAGCGCGCCGGGTGACACCAGCGAGAAATCCAGCGCATCGAGCGCGCCGGTGGCGCCGTCGGCGCGCAGCAGGAACCCGCCGCCGCCGACGCCGCTGAGCCACGGTTCGACCACCGACAGCGTAAAGGCCGTGGTGACGGCGGCGTCCATGGCGTTACCGCCGCGCGCCAGCACCGCCGCGCCGGCGGCGGCGGCCTGCCGGTTCTGCGCGGCGACGATGCCGCCGTCGCTGTGACGTTCGGGTTTGGTGATCGTCCAGGTGGCGTCGGCCGGTGTCATGGTGTCGGCGGGCCTCATTTGGAGCCGGAAACGGGTCGGCGGGGGCCGATGGCGTCGGGCGGGGCGGCATCGACAGTGTATCGGCCATTATTGGCCGATGATTTGTGGTGAGCGGCGATCTCGTCGCAGCGCGCCCACCAGACGTTGTCGGCTTCGGCGATCGTGGTCAGCAGCCGGTCCAGCAGCGCGATCCGCTGGCCTCGGCCGGAAATCCACGGATGGACGGTCAGCATGAACAGCCCGCCCTCGTCATGGGTCATCCGCCACTCGTCGCGCCACCCGTCCAGAACGCCGCCGGGGGCGGACGGCGGCCATTTGTCGGCGCCGCCGCCCAGAAACTTGAAATGGATCGCGTCGTCGGTCAGCCACTGTACCGGCAATTCGGTCATGGTGCCGATATCGTAGGGATGGTCGAAACCCATGAGCGAGCTGTCATAGGCCAGACCGTGGCGCGCCAGTTCCGCCAGCATCCCGGGGGTCATTTCCCAGGCGGGGGACCGGAAGCCGACGGGTGCCGCGCCTGTCTGGGCCCGGAACAACGCCATTGCGGCGCCGAGGGCATGGGCGAATTCGTCATCGCTGGAATCGGCGACGATCTCGTGGAAATATCCGTGAAGCCCGACCTCGTGCCCGCGGTCGATCAGCGTCGGCAACATCGACGGGTATGTCTCGGCCACGATGCCGGGGACGAAAAAGCTGCCCTTGATCCGGTGACGGTCGAGCAGTTCCAGAAGCCGGCCCAGACCCTGGCGCGGGCCGAAGCGCCGCATCTCCAGTTGTCCCAGTGTCGGCGGCACCCGATCGCGATGAGCCCATAGCCAGGGCGACTCCGCATCGACATCGACGGTGAAACAGGCGGCGCTTCGAACCGACTGCGGCCACTGATATGGGATTGCCGCGGCGGAGGTCGCGCTGCCGGGCGGAAAGGTCGCCGTTGCCATGGTCAAAGTGCCTTCTTCTTGGCCTGAAATACCGCCAGCGAGCCGATGGAGTTGCCGCCGTCGACCGCGATGCTGGTGCCGGTGACGTATTCGGCAAGCGAACTGGCCAGAAACATGATCGCGTTCGGCGCGTCGTCGGGTTCCGACTGACGGCCCAGCGGGATCGAACCGGTGACCGCTTCCAGGTGTTCCGGCGTGATGTCGCTGACCTTGCTGCCGGGCGCGAAGCCGGGTTCGACAATGTTGACGCGGATGCCGTATTCGGCCAGTTCCAGCGCCAGACCCTTGGTCAGCCGGTCGAGTGCCGTTTTGGACACGCAGTACGGCACGACCGAGCGCCGCATCTTGCGCGCCGCGCCTGACGAAATGTTGATGATCGAGCCTTGCTTGCCCTCAGCGATCATGGCTTTGGCGAAACCCTGCGCGACCAGGAACGGGGCGCGGGTGTTGACGTCCATGATCCGGTCCCATTCGGCCGCATCGATGTCGAGCAGGAAGCCGCTGGGATAGATGCCGGCGTTGTTGATCACGACATCCGGCGCCCCCCATTCGGCCCCGACGGTTGACACGAGATCGGCAATCGACGCCTCGTCGGTCAACTCGGTGACATGGTGGATATGGCCGGGGCCGGTGGCGCCCAGGTCTGCTGCCAGTGCGTCGAGCGCGTCGGCGCGGTTGTCCGACAGGCAGAGCCGGGCGCCCCGCTGGGCAAACGCCGTCGCGATCCAGTGTCCGAACACGCCGCAGGCGCCGGTGATGACGATGGTGCTGTCCTTGAACTCGTCACGGAAATCCATTCTTCGGCCCTTTATCTTCTCGAACGCGGATCCAGGCGGTCGCGCAGGTGGTCGCCGATCAGATTGACCGACAGGATCAGCAGGAACAGGCAAAGACCGGGGAACACGGCGATCCACCACGCGGAGCCCAGATAGTTCCGGCCGACATTCAGCATCGCGCCCCAACTGGACATCGGCGGCTGCACGCCCAGACCCAGAAAAGACAAACCGGCTTCGAACAGCACCATCAGGCCGAATTCCAGTGTCGCCACCACGGTGATCGGGCCGATGATGTTGGGCAGGACATGGCGCAGCAGCAGCCGGGGCAGGCCGACGCCCATATGCCGGGACAGTTTGACATAGGGCGTGTTGGCGACCGACAGGGTCTGGCCGAAGGCGACGCGGGCGTAACGCGGCCAGCGGGTCAGCGCCAGCACCAGCACGACATTGGTCAGGCCCGGCCCCAGCACGGCCACCGTGATGATCGCCAGCAGGATCGGCGGAATGGACAGGAAGACGTCCACCAGCCGCATGATCAGGATCTCGGTGAACCCGCGCCGGATGGCGGCGATCATGCCCAGCAGCGTGCCCAGCACCAGTGACAGGGCGACAGACGAGGTCGCTACCAGCATCGACACCTGAGCGCCATAGATCAGGCGGCTGAGCAGATCGCGGCCCAGTTCGTCGGAGCCAAGCAGGAACCAGGTGCCCCGCGCTTCGCCGCCGGGTGGTTGCAAGCGTCCCAGAAGTTCCTGCGAATAGGGGCTGTAGGGCGCCAGGATCGGCGCGAACACGGCCATCAGCACGAAGGCGGCGAATATGGCGATGAACGGCGTCACCGGTGCCACGCCGCGCCAGGGCGATGGTCCTGTAGCGGGTCCGGGGGCGGCTTTGGCGGCGGCTCCGGCGGGAGCGAACCGATCGCCCAGAAGGCCGCCCAGAAGATTGCGCATCAGACTCATCGGCTGTCTCCCTTGAGCCGGATGCGCGGATCGACGACGCTGTAAAGAATGTCCGCCAGCAGATTGAGCGCGATAAAGGCGAACGAGCCGATCAGCACGATCGCCTGAACGATCGGGAAGTCTCGGGAATTGATCGACTCCACGGCCAGCCGTCCCAGGCCCGGCCAGGCGAACACGGTCTCGACGATGACCGCGCCGGCCAGCAGATTGGCGATTTCCAGCGCCGCCACCGTGATCACCGGGATCGAACTGTTGCGCAGCAGATGACGCATGACGATCTGGCGCGTCGCCACGCCTTTGGCGCGGGCGGTGCGGACGTAGTCCTTGCCCAGTTCATCCAGCATGGCGGTCCGCGCGACGCGGGCAAAGGTTGCCATCGACAGCAGGCCCAGCGCGATCGACGGCAGGATCAGGCTGCTCCAGCCGCGGGCGCCCGAGGCCGGCAGCCAGCCCAGCGTCACGGCGAATAGCAGGATCAACAGAATGCCGCTCCAGAATGTCGGCAGGCTCTGGCCGGTCAGCACGACGGCCATCATGGCGCGGGCGGTCGCGGTGCCCTTTTTTACGGCCATCAGGACGCCGAGCGGAATGCCGATGCCCACCGCCACCACCAGGGCGCCGCCCGCCAGCATCAGGGTATAGGGCAGGCGCGATGCGACGATGCCGAGAACGTCGGCGTTGCGCACCACCGATCGGCCGAAGTCCAGTTGCATCAGTCCTGCGAGATATTCGAAATACTGGATGTATAGCGGGCGGTTGAAGCCGAGCGACTCCCGCAGCGCCTCGATATCCTCGCGGCTGGCACCTTCCGGCACCAGCAGCAGCGTCGGGTCGCCGCTGAGCCGCTGGATGAAGAAGACGAGCGTGACGACGCCGAACATCGTTACGATCGTCTGCAGGGACCGTTTGAAGAGGAATTCGGACACCGGTGCGGGCTTCCATTCGAACGGTTCGGGCGCCCCGGCGGTGGTGACCGCCGGGGCTTTCGTGCAGGGCTGGTTGGCGGGAGCGGCCTATTCGCTCCAGCTCATCCGGTTAAGGAACATGCTCTCGTTCGGGGTCGGCTGCCATTCCAGGTTCTCAGCCGCGCCGTACAGGATCGCCGCCTGGTAGAGCGGTACCAGCGGCACGTCCTCGACCACCGTTTCATGGACGTCGGCATAGTTCTCCAGACGGACGTCCTCGTCCAGGCTGGATCGCGCGGCTTCGAGGCTGGCGTCGGTTTCCTCAGAACGCCATGTCGACCAGGCCGAGCTGGAATGCAGCAGCGGATAGAGCACACCGTCGGCGTCCTGGCAGGCGCAGGACCAGCGGCCGAAATTCATGTGCGGCGCTTCTTCGGCCTCGCTCTGAACCCGGCTGAGATAAGTCGACATATCGGTCAGTTCGATTTCGGCGTTGAAGCCGACCTCGCTCAGCATCTGCTGCAGGGCCTGAACGATGCGCTGGTCGAACACCGGCGAGGTGGCGAAGACCATCGGTTCCGTGGCGATATCGCCGGCCTCGGCCATCAGTTCGCGGGCACGGTCAGGGTCGTAACCCGGCCCTTCGATGCCTTCGATGAAGCCGAAATGTGCTGGTGACAGCATGACATCGACCGGTTCGTCAAAGCCGCCGAGCAGCCCCTCGACGATCAGTTCCTTGTCGATCGCATGGGCGATGGCTTGCCGGATCAACGGATCGGCGGTCGGGCCGCGCTGGGCGTTCAGGCGAAGGAACGCGACGCGCTCGGTCAGGACGTTGAGCACCTGCACGCCGGCGCTGTTTTCCAGCTGCATCGCCATGTCGGGATCGATGGTGACAATCAGGTCGCTTTCGCCCGACTGCAGATTGGCCATGCGGGTGGAGGCTTCCGGCACGGCGCGGAACTCGGCCCGGGCGAATTCGCCGCTATCGCCCCAGTAATCCTCGTTCACGATCAGCGAAACCTGGATGCCGCGTTCCCATTCGTCGAAAACATAGGGGCCGGAGCCAATGGGCTCTGCGTTGAAGGCGTCGTTGCCGACCTCTTCAACATAGTGTTCCGGCACGATCGACAGCTTGACCAACTGAGGCAGGAGCACCGGATAAGGGCCGTCGGTGGTCAGCGTGACCTCGTTCTCGCCGGTGACTTCGGCGCCGGTGATCTGGTTGAACTGGCCGAGCTGCGGACTGGCGAACTCAGGATCGATGATGCGGTTGACCGAATAGGCGACGTCGTCGGCCGTCAGCGGCTCGCCGTCGTGGAAAACGATATCGTCGCGGATGGTGAAGACGACCTCGTCCTCGGCGGCGTATTCCCAATCGGTCGCCACCTGCGGCACGATCTCGCCCGCGTTGTCGCGAGTGACCATGTTGTCGAAGATATTGCGATAGACGTAATAGCTGTCCGGGTTCCACTGTTGATGCGGATCGAGTGTCGACGGCTCGTTGACCAGATCGATGACGATCGTGTCACTGGTGTCGGCGAATGCGGGGGCCGCGAAAGCCGCACCCACGCCGAATGCGATGGCGGCGGCGCCTGTCATGAGGCTGGATCTATTCATCTCTCTTTCTCCCTTGTTCTTCAGAGAAGGCTTCCCTGTTGGTGTTTGTTCCCTGCCGACCGGTCGCCGGTTTCGTTTCCGGATACCGGCCGGGCGTCGCCGACGGGTCGGCGACGGTCATGCGGGTCAGGCCGGTGCGCATCCGGTCGGCCAGCGTCGCGACGCGGCGCGCGATCAGGGCCGTGGCTGTCTCGCGATCGCCGCAGGCCAGCGCGTCGATCAGGTTGCCGCGCGGTTCAAGGCCCATGGCGTGGCCGCCGGTTGTCTCGACCCAGGCGACGGCGCGGTCGCACAGGTCCCAAATTTCGGTCAGCCGACGAACGAGCAGGCTGTTGCCCGATGCCGTGGCCAACAGATGCAATGCCTCGCGGTCGGCCTGATACGCTGTCCACCGCGTGGCCGCATCCCCTGCGCCGCCGGTGGCCGCTATGATGTCGTCCAGCCGTTGCAGGCGTTCCAGATCGCTGCGGGACAGCGAGACGTCACCCAGTGTCGGTTCGAGCCGCCGGCGCAGGTCGAAAATATCAGCAATCTCGCGGTCGCTGATCGGCGCGACGCGATAGCCGCGCCTTGCATGCGCCTGAACCAGACCGGTGTTGACGAGCGAAGCCAGCGCATTGCGCACGGGTGCCTTGCCCAAGCCGAGCCACGCCGCCAGCCGGGCCTCGGTCACGAACGTCCCCGGCGCCAGTTCGCAATGAAGCACGGCGGCACGCAGGCGCTGATAGGCGAGATCCTTGAGATGTCCGCGTCCGAAGGTCGGTGCGCCGGACAAATCCGGTGGTTGGCTGGAGCGATCGAGCATTCGTTACCCATTCTTCGAACCGCTTAGGTGTCGAATGTTATCCTGACATGTCACGAAGAATTTGTGAAATGTCAAATTGAGGAGGGATTCGATGGGCGTGCGGCCAGGGCCGGCAGGATCGCCGTCCGACCGCCGGAGTTGAAGTTGAACGCCAGATGTCGATGCCGGTCAGGTCGGTGCCGAAGCCGAATCGAGGCGTTGAACCGGTGCCGCGTCGGGCGATCGCACCGCTTCGAGCGCCCCCTCGGCGAGCAGGTGTCCGGCATGCCCGACATCCTCGCGCACCGTCATGATGGCGGGCCGGAACATGCCGAGAAACGTCACTGTCTCTTTGGCGACGACGTCGATTTCCCGGCCGACGGCCCGCCCCGCGGCCTCGAACGCGGTGATCGCGGCCATCGTCGCGTTGGGCGACGGACAGATAAGTCCGTCCAGTCCGGGCGCGGCCGCGAGGACGCGCCGGATGCCGGCGGCAACATCCTCACGCGGACTGTCGCTCGTTATCGTGTCGGCGATGCGGGTCGATACCCCCAGTTCAGCCGCCCGGCCGAAAACGCCGTCGCGAATATGCCCGGCATAGGTCTGATCCATAGGGGGCAGAATCACGAGCAGGTCGCGCCGCCCGGCGCTGAACAGCGCGTCGACCGCCGAGGCGCCGAATGCCTCGTTGTCGAAATCGATCCAGGCATGCCGGTCCGACCATAGTGTTCGACCATGGGTGACGAAGGGAAAGCGACGTTCCATCAGGTAACGCACACGGACGTCTTCAGGCTTAGTCCGGTTGAAGATGACCGCATCCACCGAGCGCGTTTCGACCAGATATCGGATGGCCTTCAAGGGGTCGTCGTCGGCGAAATCCGGCGTGACGTTCAGATGGTACGCGTTCAGGCGCAAATGTTCGGCAACGGCGGCGATCAGAGTGGCGGTCATGTTCATAACGTCGTGCTCGGGCGCCAGGACCATGCCGATGACGTTGGTGCGGCCCGTGCGCAAGCGCACCCCGGCCCGATTGGGGACGTAGCCGATTTTCCGTGCGATTTCCTGAACCCGCGCTTTCGTCGCCAAACTGATATCGGGCGCATCGCCCAGAGCGCGCGAGACGGTCGGTACCGCAAGCCCACTGAGGGCAGCGATTGTGCGCAGTGTCGGCGGAGACTCCGTCATCGGGCTTGGGCGTCCTCGGTGCGCTAAAAAGGAGAATATATCCCATGACAATACGCTTGTCAGGGGAGTTTTTCGCGACTAAAAGGGGTCCTATAACGTTTTAGATTCAACCATTGAGGGAGGTAATGGCGTGCGACGCATGATTTTTGCCGGTGCATTCGTGGCGGCAGGCGCCGCTCAGGCCGCTCAGGCCGCCGAGCTGGAAGTTACCCATTGGTGGACCTCCGGCGGAGAGGCGACAGCCGCCGCAGAGTTGGCACGGGCATTCGAATCCCGGACCGAACATGCCTGGCTTGACGGCGCGATCGCCGGTTCCGGTGGAACGGCGCGCCCCATCATCATCAGCCGGATCATCGGCGGCGATCCAATGGGCGCGACGCAATTGAATCATGGTCGCCAGGCGGAAGAGCTGATCCGAGCCGGATTGATGCTGGATCTGACGGAAATTGCAGAAGAGCAGGGATGGCGCGACGTGGTCCATCCGTCGTCGCTGCTTGAGGGGTGCACCGTCGATGGCCGGGTCTACTGCGTGCCGTTGAACATTCATTCCGCGGAATGGCTATGGCTCAGCCATCAGGCGTTCGAGGATGCTGGAACATCGGTGCCGACGACATGGGACGAATTCGTCGCTGCGTCCCCCGCCTTGCGCGACGCCGGAAAAGTGCCGCTGGCCATGGGCGGGCAGCCGTGGCAAGCGGCGCTGGCCAACGGTGTGATCTCGATGGCGATCGCCGGTCCCGAGGCATGGCGGGCGGTTAACGCCAATCTCGACGCGGAGGTTGCCGCCGGGCCGGAATTCGCTGCCGTTTTTCAAGCGGCGGCCGATGCGCGGGCGATGACGCGGGGATCGAATGTCCAGGACTGGAATCAGGCTACCAATCTCGTCATCACCGGCCAGGCGGGCGGTCAGATCATGGGTGATTGGGCTCAGGGCGAATTTGCTGCCGCCGGTCTGACCGCCGGGGAGGACTATTCCTGCCTGCCGGGACTGGGCACGCACGACATTCTCTCGACCAGCGGGGACGCGATCTATTTCCCGGTCAATGACGATCCGGAAATCACCGAAGCCCAGTACGATCTGGCGCGTGTCCTGATCTCACCGGAAACGCAGGTGGCGTTCAATCGCCTGAAGGGGTCGCTGCCGGTCCGCGCCGACGTCGACATGGCCGACGCAAACGAGTGCATGGAAAAGGGACTTCGCATTCTGCGCGAGGGCACGATCATGGCCTCCAGCGATCAAACGATGTCGCCGGATACCACCGGCCAGATCGAAGATCTGATGGCCGAATTCTGGAGCGATCCGTCTTATGGGCCGGAAGACGCCCAGACGCGATACGCCGACATCATCGCCAATGCGGACTGAGTTTTCCGGTAGGGCTGCAACCGTAGCCCCATCACGTCGGTGAACGAAAGGCATTGCCATGTCCACCATCATGTCGGGTGCGCCGGGCCGGAAATCGGTCCGCAAATCGCATCGCCGGCCTTTGCGACTGGCGCGGACACTGTCGGCCAAGATCGCCTCGCTCCCCATGATACTGACGGCGCTTGTGGTTTTCGCCGGCGGTACCTTGTGGACGATCGTTCATTCGTTCACCGACTCCCGACTGCTGCCGGCACTGCGCTGGGATGGGCTTGCGCAGTACGAGCGGCTATGGGCGTCGCGTCGGTGGTTGATATCGATCGAGAATCTGGCGCTCTACGGCGTTTGTTCCGTCGTCCTGACCATGGTGATCGGATTCACGCTGGCGGCACTGCTCGATCGCAAGATCCGGTTCGAGGGCGTGTTTCGCAGCATTTTCCTTTATCCGTTTGCGCTCTCTTTCATCGTTACCGGTCTGGCCTGGCAATGGATACTCAATCCCGATTTCGGCATCGAGGCGAATATCCGGGCCCTGGGCTGGGAGGGTTTTGCCTTCGACCCGCTCAACAATCACGATCTCGTGATGTTCGGTATCCTGATCGCCGGAATCTGGCAGGGGTCGGGGCTGATCATGATCATCATGCTGGCCGGATTGCGGGGCATCGACGACGAGATATGGAAGGCCGCCCGCGTCGACGGCATCGGACCTGTGAAGACCTATCTGTTCATCATTATCCCCATGATGCGTCCTGTATTCGTAACGGCGCTGGTGCTGATCGCGGCGGGGATCATCAAGATCTATGATCTCGTCGTCGCGCAGACCGCCGGCGGGCCCGGCCTGTCCAGTCAAGTGCCGGCAATGTACGTCTTCGACAAGATGTTCAAGGATCAGAACCTGGCTCAGGGTTTCGCCGCATCGACCATGATGCTCGTTTCCGTGCTCGTCGTGCTGATCCCCTGGGCCTATCTCGAATTCGGAGGAAAGCGCCGTGGCTGAGCCCGCAATGCGCACCGCTCGCGACCGCTTCGACGCCGGGCCGCGCGGCCCCCGGCCCCGTCGCCGCCTTTCGGGGGCGAATATCATGATCTATGGCACGCTTCTGTTGGTGTCGTTCTACTATTTGCTGCCGCTATGGGTCATGGTGGCTACGTCGTTGAAAGGCATGCCGGAAATCCGCTTGGGCAATATCTTCGCCCCGCCGGTTGAAATCACCTTTGCGCCCTGGTCGAAAGCGTGGTCCCAAGCGTGCACCGGCATCAACTGCGACGGCCTGAGCCGCGGATTCTGGAATTCGGTGCGCATTCTGGTCCCCTCGCTGGTCCTGTCGATCGCCATCGCGTCGGTCAATGGCTACGCCCTGGCCAACTGGCGATTCCGCGGTTCCGAGACGTTCTTCAGGATACTGCTGTTCGGTGCTTTCATTCCCTATCAGATCCTGATCTATCCGATCGTCATTATCCTCCGGGAAGTGGGGCTTTACGGCAATGTATGGGGGCTTGTGCTGGTTCACACGGTCTTCGGCATGCCAATTCTGACGCTTCTGTTCCGGAACTATTTCACCTCGATCCCCGCCGAACTGTTCAAGGCCGCCCGTGTCGACGGGGCCGGATTCTGGGGAATTTATTTCCGCATCATGGTGCCGATGGGTCTGCCGATTTTCGTCGTGGCGACGATCCTTCAGGTCACCGGTATCTGGAACGACTTCCTGTTCGGCGTGATCTACACCCGCCCCGACCACTATCCGATGACGGTGCAACTCAACAACATCGTGAATTCGGTGCAGGGCGTGAAGGAATACAACGTCAATATGGCGGCGACCTTGCTGACGGGGCTCGTCCCGCTTGCCATCTACTTTGCCTCGGGCCGCCTTTTCGTGCGTGGAATCGCGGCCGGTGCGGTTAAAGGATAGCGTCATGACCAATGCCTCTTTGTCGGTCGAGGTACGCCAACTCGACCTACGGTTCGGCGAACTTTGTGTCCTGCAGGATCTGGATCTGGATATTCGGCAGGGAGAATTCCTGGTCCTGCTGGGGTCGTCGGGCTGCGGCAAGTCGACCTTGCTCAATTGCATTGCCGGACTGCTTGAGCCCTCCGACGGGCAGATCATCATCCAGGGCCGCAATGTGACCTGGTCGGAGCCGTCCGATCGTGGCATCGGTATGGTGTTTCAGTCCTATGCGCTGTACCCGCAGATGACCGTTCGCGGCAATCTGAGCTTCGGGCTGAAAAATGCCCGGCTCCCCAAACGCGAGATTGAAAGCCGGGTGGCGCGTGCGGCGGATATCCTTCAGATAGAACCGCTGCTCGACCGCAAACCCGGCGCGCTGTCCGGCGGCCAGCGCCAACGCGTCGCGATCGGCCGGGCCCTGGTGCGGGATGTGGACGTCTTTCTGTTCGATGAACCGCTGTCCAATCTCGATGCCAAATTGCGCGGCGATCTGCGCGTCGAACTCAAGCGCCTGCATCATAGCCTTGGCAACACGATGATCTATGTCACCCATGATCAGGTCGAAGCAATGACGCTGGCCGACCGGATCGCGATCATGCGTGACGGGCGGATCCTGCAGCTGGGAACGCCGGATGAGATCTATTGGCGACCGCAGAACCGTTATGTCGCCGGTTTCATCGGCAGTCCCGCCATGAATTTCATCGATGGGCGCCTGGCAGATGGTGTTTTCCGGTCCGGCGCGCTGGACATGCCGATGACCGGATACCGGGGCGAGGGAGGCGTTTTGCGCGATGGACCGGTGACGCTTGGCATTCGCCCCGAGCATGTGTTTTGCGGATCAGCTTTGCCGTCGGCAGCGGTTCGATCCGCCGCCCGCGTGGATATCGTCGAACCGATGGGCGCCGATACTCTGGTTTATGCCGATCTGGGCGGTACCCCGATCAAGATCCGGATGACGGGGTCGGCGCGTCCGGCATCGGGCGATCGCCTGGAAATCGGATTCGACCCCGCCTGGGCGTCGCTCTTCGACCCCGCCGATGAAGGCCGCCTGTAAACGCCCTCTTGACGCCACGGGCGACGGCCTTGCCTTCGTTTTCCAAGATCAGGAGAAATCATGTTCGACCGTCGCGACTTTCCGCAAGATTTCGTCTTCGGGGCCGCCACTGCCGCCTATCAGATCGAAGGTCACCGCGTCGGCGGGGCCGGCCCGACGCATTGGGACAGCTTCGCGGCAACGCCCGGAAACGTGGCGGGAGCCGAGGATGGCGCGTCTGCGTGCGATCATTATCATCGATGGCCCGAGGATCTGGACCTTCTGCGCGACGGCGGTTTCGACGCCTATCGCTTCTCGACCAGTTGGGCCAGGGTCATGCCCGATGGCAAAAGCGTGAATCCTGAAGGTCTGGATTTCTACGACCGGCTTGTCGATGGCATTCTAGAGCGCGGTCTCGCTCCGTTTCTTACTCTTTATCATTGGGAACTGCCGTCGGTTCTTGCCGACAACGGCGGTTGGACGAACCGCGACACGACATCGCGTTTCGGGGATTTCACCCGCCTGATCGCTGAAAAACTGGGTGATCGCGTCGCACGGATCGCAACGATCAACGAGCCCTGGTGCGTCAGTTGGCTTTCGCATTTCGAGGGGCATCACGCGCCTGGCCTGCGCGACATTCGTGCTGCGGCACGCTCGATGCATCACATCATGCTGGCTCATGCCGAAGGGGTGGAAGCGCTACGCGCGGCCGGTCACAAAGGCGCGGGGATCGTGCTCAATTTCACTGATGTCCAGTGCGGCGACAGCGAGGGTGGATGGTCCGAGGCCGCGGCACGAACCGACGCCATCATGAACCGGTGGTTCATCGAATCCGTCGCCCGCGGGGAATACCCGGCCGAAGCTCTCGAAGGCCTGGAACGGCATTTGCCCAAAGGCTGGACCGGCGATATGGCGCGCATTGCAGCGCCCATCGACTGGCTTGGCGTCAACTATTATTCCCGTGCTCTGGTGACCGAAGCACCGGAGAAACCCTGGCCGTCGACGGGGGCGATCACCGGTCCGTTGCCGAAGACCCAGATGGGATGGGAAGTCTATCCGCGCGGTCTGTCGTCCCTCCTCAATCGAATGGCCGATGACTATGTCGGTTCCCTGCCGATCTATGTGACAGAGAACGGCATGGCCTGGGCCGACGAACCATGTGACGGAAAGATCGAGGATACCGCGCGGATAGACTATGTGGCCGCCCATCTGGAAGCGGTTCGACGATCGCTTTCCCACGGCACCAACATCAAGGGATATTTCTATTGGTCGTTGCTCGACAACTATGAATGGTCCTTCGGCTATGAGAAACGGTTCGGCCTGATTCATGTCGATTTCGGCACGCTGAAGCGGACGCCCAAGGCATCATGGCACCGATTCCGGGACGCGCTGTCGGATGGCCGCCGCTGACCGGCGCAAGGCCGCGCCCCGTCCTTCGATTGCGATCCCAATTAAAATGACTGTCGATATTATTTATCGTATTATACGATAAAACCGGCGCTGATGGGACGCAGCGAAGTGAGTGCGGCTATGGACGACGATGCGCGAGGCTATCCCGATCGGGGTCTTCATGGACGGGTCGTACGGGCGATCGGCGAGCGGATCGTCGCCGGGCGGATCGATCCGGCCGGAAGTTTCCCGCGAGAGTCCGAGCTGGCGGAAGAATTCGCGGTTAGCCGCACGGCCATTCGTGAAGCCATCAAGGTTCTGGCTGCGAAAGGCCTGGTCGTTTCCAGGCAGAAGGTCGGGACGCGGGTGCGCCCACGCGACGAATGGAATCTGCTCGACCCGGATGTGCTTGCCTGGCACGCCGCAAATAATATCGACGAGCGTATGATTACCGATCTGACGGCACTGCGCGATACGATCGAGCCAGCGACCGCGCGGATGGCGGCCGAATCCGCGACGGCAGTAAAGCGGCAGCAAATCGCCGTCGCCGTGGCGGCGATGGAAGCTAATCTCGATGACAAGGACGCGTATTACCGGGCCGATCTGTCATTTCATGAGGCGATATTCGCCGCCTGCGGCAATCCGTTCTTCGAATGCCTGGGCCCGGTCGTGCGGGCGCTGCTGGCGGCGAGTTTCCGGGTTCAGCAAAAGTCGGTCATCCACCCGTCCGACGGCTTTGCTCTGCACAAGGCCGTATTCGATGCCATCGATCGCCGCGATCCCGACGGCGCCGAGGCCGCCATGCGCGCCATCGTGCGGCGAGCGCGTGATGAGTTGCACACAATCTTGTCGGTTGCCGACTCTTCAGGTGCCGACCAGTAACGCGTCGCGACGTCTGGCTATCCGGTGTCCCGGTTCAGATTGTATTTCATGATCCGGCCGTGCTTGCCGGTGCGGTCGCGTTCCAGATCGAAAACGTCGCCGTCCGGGCCGTGGCGGGCCGCTGTGACGGCTTCCAGTTCAGCCGTGTCCTGCGGTGTCAGGTTCAGGTCGAAGACACGCAACGTGTCGGGCAGGTGGCTGGTATTGCGGGCGCCCAGGATGCAGGCGGCGACGGCGGGACGGTCGAGCATGAACCGCGTGGCGACGGCGGAAATCGTCGACGCGTGCCGCCGGGCCACGATATCCAGCGCCTGAAGCAGGTTCTGAAACATCTCCCAGCCGCCGAAATCGTCGATGATCAGCTTGTATTTGATCAGTGAACGGTTATCGAAACCGTCAGTGGGTTCCGGTACGCCCAGCCACCGTTCCGACAGGAAGCCGCCGGCCAGCGTGCCATAGGTCAGCAGCCCGACACCCCGGCTGTGGCAAAGGGCGGCCATTGCCCGGTCCGGCCGATCGTCAAGCAGGGAATACTGCAACTGGTTCGATGCCACGGGGATTCCGGCGTCGAGGATCCGGGCAAGGGCTGGCGTGTTGAAGTTCGTCACGCCGAGAAGCTCGATCTTGCCCTTGCGGCGCTCGTCGTCCAGCCAGCCCATGACCTCGACATACCGGTCGGCGTCATACCGCCACCACGAGAACTGCACCAGGTCGAGGCGTTCCTGGCCCAAGCGTTTGAGCGACCGGTCAACGATGCCGGTGACATACGACCGGTCCAGCGTTTCCAGGACATCGTCGTCGGGGACAAATTTGGTATGGACGCGTGTCTTCGCCGCCAGATCGGGATAGCGGCGGCGGAACGCGCCGATCAGGTCCTCGACCCCGGTATAGATGTCCGCGCAGTCGAATGCGGTCACGCCGGCTTCGACGAAGGCCGCCATGTCGTCGACCGCCTGGTTGCGATCGACCGTGCTATGGCCCGCGGACAATTGCCACGAGCCCTTGATGACGCGGCTGATCGTGTAGCCCGGGGCCAGATCTGTCCGTTCGATGGCGGGTGTGCCGGATTGGCTGGTACCGGAAGCAGTCATCGGGTCAGCATCCTTTATCGTTCGTGTCGGTCATTCTTTGGCGTCACTGCGCGGTTCCAGGGCTGGATAGGGACCGTCGATCAGCGTATGACCGGCCAGGATTTGCGCGATGATGTCGTTGCGCATGATCTTGCCGATGGCGTTGCGGGGCAGGGAAGGCAGCCCGACGAACAGACGCGGGCGCTTGTACTTCGTCAGGCGGGCCATGGCGTCCTCGATACGGTGCTCCCAACCGGATTCAACGCCGGCAGCAACGCAGGTGATCACCTCGCCCCAATACTCCGACGGCAGGCCTACGATGGCAAGATCGAGCTCCGGCGCCGCCGGCTGCAGATAGGCTTCGATCTCTTCCGGACTGATCCGATAGCCGCCGCTCTTGATGACGCTGGCCTCGCGCCCCGTCAGATGGAGACGGCCGATGGCGTCGACGAACCCGATGTCTTCGGATCGGTGAAAGGCATCCTCGTCATTCGGGTGGAAGACACCCTCGCGCAGCATGCCGCCATAGCCGTGCCGGGCACGGATCAGGACCGGGCCGCGGCGCGCTTCATCGGCGCTTTCGGCCACTGAGGCGCTCCCGGAACTGTCCCTGATATCAGAAGCATCATCGGCGGTGTCGGTGCCGATCCTGACTTCGACCCCCGGACCCGGCCAGCCGACGCAGGTTCCGGCCGCCGTATCCTCGTTCTGGAACCATTGGTCGGTTTCGTCCGGCGCCAGGATCGTGATCGGATTGAAGATCTCGGTCTTGCCATAGGTGATCCGTACGACCGGCCCGAAGATGGCGCGCGCCCGCTCGTAGACGTCGCGCGACAGCGGCGCCGTGCCGGAGAAGATGGTCTTGACTGTCTCGATGCGCTGGCCATCCAGGCCGTCGACCAGTTTGCGCAGAACCGTCGGCGGGGCGAAAATCTGGTTCACGCCCTGACTTTCGATCCGCCGCGCGATGTCCGGCACATCGACGCGGTCCAGCAGCGTGATCGTGGCCCCGCCATCGAGATAGGCATAGGTCAGCAGCGACGATCCGTGGGAAAACGGCGTCAGCAGCAACAGGTTGAGATCGGCTCCGGGGGCAAAGGGCAGGCTGGACCGCAGCGCCAGATTGGCCAGCCACCGACCGCCCTGGGTGTGAACAATGCCTTTGGGCTTGCCGGTCGTGCCCGAGGTGAACAGGATCTTGCCGAAGCCATCGGCCGGCGGGGAGCGTTCGGGCAGGTCCGACAGGCTGGCGGACCCGATGGCGTCGATGTCCAGAACCTTGAGGCCCGGAATGGATGCCGCAACCTCCGCCGCCTGCGGCGAACGGGTTATCAGAAGGCGGGCATTGGCCGTTTCCAGGCAATGGCGCATGTCGTCGGGCGCCAGATTCGGGTTCAGCGCCGCTTCCGGCTCGCCCGACAGGACGGTCCCATAACTGGCGGCCACCGCATCGCGGCTGTTGGGCAGATATGACGCGACGGCGCCGCCCGACAGGCCACCGGCGGCTGCCGCATGCTCGGCGATCGCCGCTGCAACACCGGCGGCCTTTCCGAAAAGGGCGGCATAAGTCGTCGGCCCTTCGGCGTCCTCGACCGCCACCCTGTCGGCATAACGGTGGCTGAGCGCAAGAAACTCGCTCTTCCAATTAATACGCGAGACCATGCTCAGCGCTCCCTTGTCGTCCCGATTGGTCCAGATCCGCATTCCATAATGGTCACCTGCTTAGCAGATCGGCCGACCCCGGTTCGACAACAATGTGCATGCGCAACGGTGGCGGGTGTTCGCCGACGGTGCATCTTGACAGACGCGCATTAATGTTGATATCAACATAGCCCGTCGATGCCGCAGGCACTGTGCGTTGGTCGTGGCGCGAAAAATCATATGCGGGGGAAGTCCTATGCCGGAAAAAGTCGTCCAGTTGGTGGCCACGGCCAAGGGCCTGTTCGTCTTCGAAAGTGAGGATGGGCGGAAAAGCTGGAGCCAGCGGGGCCCGTTCTGCGAAACCTGGCCCCTGAACCATGCGATCGGCGATCCCGCGACAGAGACGATCTTTGCCGGGGGCGGCGATGCTTGGTTCGGCCCGGCGGTGTGGCGCTCCGACGATCTCGGCCGGACCTGGAGCCATTCCAGCGAAGGACTGGCCTATGCCGAGGGCGAGGAGCCGATCAAAACGGTCTGGAGCCTCGCGCGCAAGGGCAACAGCCTCTATGCCGGGGTGGAGCCGGCGGGCCTGTTCCGAAGCGACGACGACGGAGCGACCTGGACTCACATCGACGGTCTGCAGCGTCACCCGTCACGCCCGGAATGGCATCCCGGCGGCGGGGGGCTGATACTCCATTCCATCGTCACCGATCCGGCGGATCCGAAACGGATCTGGGTCGGCATTTCGGCGGCCGGCGTCTTCTACACGTCCGATGGCGGCGAAACCTGGGAGCCGCGCAATCGCGGGACGCGCGCGGATTTCATGCCGGAGGACATGCGCGAGCCGGAATTCGGCCAATGCGTTCACAATATCGTCATGGCGCCGGGTGGCCGGGATGTTCTGTATCAGCAGAACCATTGCGGCATGTATCGCAGCGACGATGGCGGCCGGCAGTGGGTTTCGATCGAGAACGGATTGCCGTCCAGTTTCGGCTTTCCGGTCGCAAGCCACCCGCGCGATCCGTCGACGCTGTTCCTGCTGCCGCTGAACGGCGATATCGCCGGCCGCTATGTGCCCGATGCGAAGGCGGCCGTCTGGCGCAGCCGCGATCGCGGCGAAACATGGCAGGCGTTGCGTGAAGGTTTGCCGCAGGAGAACGCCTATTTCAACGTGCTGCGCCAGGCCATGGCGACCGATACGGCGGACCCGGCCGGTGTCTATTTCGGCAGCAATTCCGGCAGCCTTTACGCCAGCGCCGACGAAGGTGACAATTGGGTGCGGGTGACGCAACATCTGCCCAAGATCAGTTCGGTGGAAACGATGGTGGTCGCGGGCTGATATCCGAAGCGGGAGAGGAGCGCCGCACTATGCGTCAGGCAACCGTTTCAGCACCGGCGGTAATGGTCGCGCCTGTGACCGTGACCATTCCCACGGCTTTGGCGCGCCTGTTTCCGGACTGTGTCACGCGGATGAAGATCGACGCGGCGACGGTCGCGGAGGCGATCGACGCGCTGGACGCGCGCTGGCCGGGCATGCGCGATCGCATCTGCGACAGCCGCCCCGCCATCCGCCGCCACATCAATGTTTTCGTCAACGGCCAGCGTTCGACCCTCGACGCGCCGCTGCCGCCACGTTCGGAAATGCTCGTTATGACGGCAATCAGCGGCGGGTGAGGGGCGCCTTGATCCGTACCCGGCTTTTGTGATCGACCACTTGTCTACGCCGCCACCTTGGCCGGCGAGCCATGTCGCGTCTCCGTGATGCCACCAAGCTGACGGTCCGCTCTTCCGCAGGCGGAATATGCATTTTATGCGGGTAAATTCCATACGTTCGTCATATAAAAAGTTGCGCGCGGTTCCTTCGGCGCATCGCCGTGTTGTGTATTCTTGTGTATAAATCGGTATGGGTTATATTGATGGGCAACAAGCGCGGTCCGATGAAGGTGCGCGACCTTGCGAAGCTTCTTCGACAGGACGGCTGGATAGTCAAGCGCAGGGGGGCCTGGTGATCATGTTCAGTTTAGCCATCCGACCAAATCGGGAAACGTGACAATCGATATGGGCGCGCGAGAAATACCGACAAACACGCTGAGATCAGTTTATCGGCAAGCGGGCTGGCGGTGGTAGAGCCACACCGACGGCAAGGCAAGGAGAGTTGGATGCCGACGGCATACGCGTTGATTCATGAGGAGAACGGGGTTTTCGGGATTTCTTTTCCGGATTTTCCGGGTTGCATCTCCACCGGCCCTTCGGAGGAAGAGGCCATTCGTAAGGGCAGCGAAGCATTGACCTTTCATGTCATGGGTATGGTTGAAGATGGCGAACCGATCCCGGACTCGCGGCCTTTGCGGGAACTGAAGGTCGACCCAGCGTTTGAAGACGATGCCAAAGACGGCGTTCTGGTGCTGATCAGCTATGAACTTCCGTCGAGGGCGGTGCGTGTCAACATCTCGATGGATGAGAATCTGCTTCATGCCATTGATCGGGCGGCTCAGACCGCGGGACAGTCGCGGTCAGCTTATCTCTCCGATGCCGCGCGGGTTCGCATCCGGGCTGCAGGGTGAAAAAACTTAGTGAGAAAACGTTTTCTTGACAGTCCGCCCGGCCGCCGGATAGCTTCGCCGCCATAACAGCGAGGAAGCGTGTCAATGCCGGGAGAGACTCCCCCCCTGGACGGAATCACCGTATTCGAATTCGGTCACAGCGTGGCCGCGCCATTTGCCGGGCTGATCCTGGCGGATCTGGGCGCGCGGGTCATCAAGGTCGAAAATCCGACCGGCGGTGACTATGCGCGCGGCTGGGGCCCCCCGTTCTGGGGCGAGGATGCGGCGTGTTTTCACGGCCTGAACCGGGGCAAGGAAGGCATCGCCGTCGATCTCGCCGACGAAGGCCAGCGCGCGGCCCTGCGTCAGCGGATCATCGCCGAGGGCGATATCGTCATCCAGAATATGCGCGCCGGCGTGTTGGCGAAATATGGCCTGGACGGCGACAGCCTGCAAAAGGACAAACCGGCACTGATCAGTTGCGACATCGGCGCGTTCGGCAACGGGCCGCTGGGCAACAAGCCTGGCTATGACCCGCTGGTGCAGGCCTTTGCCGGCGTGATGAGCGTGACGGGCGAGGGCGGGCGTCCGCCGGTGCGCGTCGGCGTGTCGATGATGGATATGGGCTCCGGCATGTGGGCGGTGATCGGCATCCTGGCCAAGCTGGCGGCGCGCGACGGCAAAGCGGCACCGGGCGACAGTGCCGGCGGCACGGTTTCAACCTCGCTTTACGAGACGGGCATTGCCTGGATGAACGTTCATCTGGCCGGTTATGCCGCGTCCGGCGAGGTGCGGCGGCCGCATGGCTCCGGCATTGCGGAAATCGTGCCCTACGAGGCCTTTGCCACGAAGAATGGCTGGCTGATGATCGCCGCCGGCAACGACGGCCTTTTCGGAAAACTGTGCCGGGCGATCGGGCGCGACGATCTGGCAGCCGAGCCGGGCTACGCCACCAATTCCGGCCGGGTGGCGGGCCGCGATCGGCTGATTGCCGAACTGTCACGCACCGCTGCAGGCTTCGAGCTTGACGAACTGATGGCAATCCTCGATGCGGCCGGTGTTCCGAACGCCCCAATTCAGACCGTCGATGCGGTTATGGAGCATCCCCACACCAAGGCACTGGGGATCATGGCGCCGACCGATGGCGACACCCTGCCGCTCCCCGGCCTGCCTTTGAGCTTCGACGGCACCCGCCCACGCGCCCGCCGCCGTGCGCCGACGCTCGGCGAACACAACAGCTAAGGATTGCAGTCTCGTGACTCTCCCCGCGACTTTGATTGATACAGCGTTCGAAACGCTGACCCTGGATTCCCCCGCCGAATACGTGTTGCGCGTGACCCTGAACCGTCCCCAGGCCGCCAATGCCATGAACACGCAGATGGGCCACGACCTGACCGCCGTGTTCGAAAGGCTGTCGGTTGATGTCGAGGGCTATCGCTGTGTGATCCTGACCGGCGCTGGCGAGAAGGCGTTTTGCGCCGGCGGCGACCTGAAAGAACGCAAGGGCATGTCGGACGAAACCTGGGGCGCGCAGCACCTGGTTTTCGAACGCATGGTGCGGGCGCTGATCGGATGTCCGCTGCCGCTGATCGGGGCGGTCAACGGCGCGGCCTATGGCGGCGGCTGCGAGATCGCGGCGGCCATGGACTTTGTCTATGCCGCCGATACGGCCCGTTTCGCGCTGACCGAGGTGACGCTGGGGATCATTCCCGGTGCCGGGGGCACGCAGAACCTGCCGCGCGCTGTCGGTCAACGCCGCGCGATGGAGATCATTCTGACCGGCACGCCCTTTACCGCCGCCGAGGCAAAGGAATGGGGGCTGGTCAATACCGTGTCGGCACCGGCCGATCTGGCAAACGACGTTGTCGCGACTGCTGCGCGCATCGCCGGCAATGCGCCGGTATCGATCCGTCAGGCCAAACAGGCGATCCGCAGGGGTATGCAAATGTCGCTTGCCGACGGTCTGGCCTTCGAGATCGAGGCCTATAACCGCACGGTGCCGACGAAGGATCGCCAGGAAGGCATTCTGGCCTTCAACGAAAAGCGCAAGCCGGTCTTCCGGGGCAATTAACCGGGGCCATTAAGAGGACATGACGATGACGGAAAAAGCCTATATCCGCGAAGTGGGGCTGCGCGACGGCCTGCAACTCGTCAAGGACTTCGTGGCGACTGACAGGAAGCTGGCCTGGTGCCGGGCCTCGGTCGCCGCCGGCATCCAGGAGGCGGAGATCACGTCCTTCGTGCCGGCGAAGATCGTCCCGCAATTCGCCGATGCCGAAGACGTGGCCAAGGGCGCGCTGGCGTTGGACGAGGCCAGAAACGGCAGCTTCGTTCCGGCCGCTCTGGTGCCGAATCTGAAGGGGGCGGAGCGGGCGATGGCGCTTGGCATGCCCAAGATCAACTATGTCATGTCGGTCAGCGAAGAGCATAACCTCGCCAATGTTCGGCGCAGCGTGGCGGACTCGGTGGAGGATTTCGGCCGCATCGTAAGTCTGCGTGATCAGCAGGCTGCCGGCAGCGTTCGCGTCGCCGCCGGCATCGCCACGGCGTTCGGCTGCACGATCTCCGGCGCGGTATCGGAAAAGCGGGTGCTGAAGCTGGCCGAGACGCTGCTGGAGATGGGAGCCGACGAACTGATCGTGGCCGATACCGTCGGTTATGGCAATCCGGCCCAGGTGCGGCGCATTCTCGGTGCCATCGTCAAGGTCGCCGGGTCGGTCCCTGTGGCCGCGCATTTCCACGACACGCGCGGGCTGGGGCTGGCCAATGTCGTCGGCGCGCTGGATGCCGGCGTGCGCCGGTTCGATGCCTCGCTTGGCGGATTGGGCGGCTGTCCGTTTGCGCCGGGCGCGACCGGCAACATCAACACCGAAGATTGCGCCTTCCTTCTGGAATCCATGGGCTTCGACACCGGTCTCGATATCGAGGCACTGGTTTCGTGGCGGCGCGAGGTCGAGACATGGCTGCCGGGCGAGCGGTTCGCCGGGGCCATGGAGCGTGCCGGCCTGCCGAAATCCTTTCGCCAGCCGATCGATCTGGTGGCTTGAACCTGCGCCGCCCGCCGCGCCAATTCGGCGCCGGCAACGGGCGGCAAACCGGGAAGACAATGATGACGAATACCCAAAAGCGTGGAACGGCCGACGGCGTGTCGGTCGAGCTGGGCGAGGATTATGCCGAACTGCGCGAGTCCGTCCGGCGGATCTGCGCGCAGTATCCGGCGACCTACTGGCGCGATCTCGACGACCGGCGGGGGTATCCCACCGAATTCGTCGATGAACTGACCAGGGGCGGGTTTCTGGCCGCTCTGATACCGGAAGCCTATGGCGGCGCGGGGCTGCCGCTGCGGGCCGCCGCCGTGATCCTGGAAGAAATCAATGCCAGCGGCTGCACCGCCAGCCCGGCTCATGCCCAGATGTATATCATGGGCACGCTGCTGCGCCACGGCAGCGAGGCGCAAAAACAGGCCTATTTGCCGTCGATCGCGTCGGGCGACCTTCGTCTGCAGGCCTTTGCGGTGACCGAGCCAAACACCGGGTCGGACACGACCAAGCTGAAGACACGCGCCGAGCGGCGGGGCGATGTCTATGTCATCAACGGCCAGAAGGTGTGGACGTCACGCGCGCTTCATTCCGACATGATGCTGCTGCTCGCCCGCACGACGCCGTTGGAAGAGGTGCGCCGCAAGACCGAGGGGCTGTCGGTCTTCCTGGTCGACATGCGCGAAGCCGTTGGCAAGGGCATGCGCATCGAGCCCATCAAGGCGATGATCAATCACAACACGACCGAGATCTTCTTCGACGATCTGGAGATACCGGCGGACAGCCTGATCGGTGAAGAGGGCAAGGGGTTCGGCTATATTCTCGACGGCATGAATGCCGAGCGCATTCTGGTCGCCACCGAAGCCCTGGGCGACGGCCGCTGGCTGCTGAACAAGGCCACGGAATATGCCGGCAGCCGCGAGGTTTTCGGCCGCCCGATCGGCGCCAATCAGGGCATTCAGTTTCCGCTTGCCCGCTGCCACGCCGAATTGCAGGCGGCCGACATGATGTGCCGCCGGGCCGCCGGGCTGTTCCAGGCCGGCGCGGATTGCGGTGCGGACGCCAACATCGCCAAGCTGCTGGCATCCGAGGCCGCGTGGAACGCCGCCGAGGCCGCGATGCAGACCTTTGGCGGTTTCGCCTTTGCCCAGGAATACGATATCGAACGCAAATGGCGCGAGACACGCCTCTATCAGACCGCGCCGATCTCGACCAACATGGTGCTTGCCTATGTCGGCACCAAGGTTCTGGGCCTGCCACGCTCGTACTGAGCGATGGGGCGTTCATCCAGTCTGCAAAGGAGCAACCCATGGGCGGTTTGACACAAGACATCGCGGCCTTCGTCTCGGCGCTCGATCCGGCCGATCTGCCGGACCGCTGTATCGAGACCGCCAGCACCGGTATGACCGATTGCGTCGGCGTCATGATCGCCGGTTGCGACGAGACCGCTGTGGGTCTGGTCGGCGCCACGGTCCAGGAAGGGTCCGGCGACGATGTTGCCCCGGCCATCCCGTCGGGGCGGCGGCTGGCGCCGGCGGATGCCGCACTTGTGAACGGGGTCGCGGGTCATGTCCTCGACTTCGACGATGTCGGCATCGATGGGCATACCAGTGTCGTCCTGACACCGGCGATCCTGGCCGAGGGTTGGCATCTGAACGCCAGTGGCGGCGACGCGCTGGCCGCCTATGCGGCCGGTTACGAAGCCTGGGCGCTGCTGGACGAGCTGGAACCCGGCCATCTGCACGATCGCGGATTTCATCCCACGGCGGTGACCGGCACCCTGGCTGTGGCGGCGGCGTGTGCCCGCCTGCACCGGCTGTCGGCGGAACAAACGGCGGATGCCATTGCCATCGCGGCGTCGCTGGCATCGGGTGTGGTGGCCAATTTCGGGACCATGACCAAGTCGCTGCATGCCGGCCGGGCGGCGCAGTCCGGGGTCATCGCCGCGCGGCTGGCGGCGTCGGGCTTTACCGGATCGCCGGATGTGCTGGAACATCGCACCGGCTTCATGCGGGCGCATTCCGCCAGCGGCAATCCGGATGTCGAGCGGGGCGATTGGCAGCTGGGCAAGACCTGGCGCATGCTGCGCGAGGGCATCAACGTCAAACGCTATCCGATCTGCTATGCCACCCATCGGTCGATCGATGCCATGCTGGCGCTGGTCGAAAGCCACTCCCTGACACCGGCCGACGTGTCGGAGGTGATGGTGCATATGGGAACGACCGCGCGGCTGATGCTGCGCAACCATTCCCCCAAAACCGGGCTGGAAGCGAAGTTCTCGCTGGAATTCGCCATGGCGTCGTCGCTGGTCGCCGGCCGGGTCGGGCTGGCCGAACTGACCGACGAATTCGTCAGCCGTGGCGATGTTGTCGACGCGATGAAGAAGGTCACCTGTACGACGACCGACGAGACCATGGTCAGCATGCCGTTTGCGCCGGCGGATACGGTCAGTGTCCGCCTGACTGACGGCAGTGTGATCGCGCATCCGCCGGTCGCCCACGCCCGTGGAAGCTGGGACAACCCGCTGACGCGCGCGGAATTGCAGGCGAAGTTCCGGGATTGCTGCCGGGGCCGCCTGCCGGACGATCAGGCGGAAACAGCCTTTGCCCGGCTGATCGATCTGAAGGATGTCGCATCGCTGCGCGACCTGCCGCTGACGGCGTCATGACGGCGGGGGTGCCAAAATTTCTTCCCTGGAAGCGCGAAGCGCTGTCCGAGGTCCACACGTGCCGCGAGAGCGTTGACAGTGTGGGCCCCGGCGCTGGCCTGCGTCACTGCGTGCCGCAGCGCGTCCGGGGCAGGGGGATTTTTCCTTGCCGGCCGTAACGATCCGGGATGTCGCGGCCGAGGCCGGGGTCGCGATTGCCACGGTCTCGCGCGTCGTCCACGGCCACCCTCAGGTCGGGCCTGGTTTGCGGGCGCGGGTGGAAAAGGCGATGGCCGATCTCGGTTATCAGCCCGACGCCACGGCGCAGGCGATGCGCACCCGTTCGACCCGGACGATCGCCTGTGCCGTCCGCGACAGCTCGATCCCGGAATTCGCCACCTTTACCCGTGCGGCCGAAGCGGTCATGCGCGACGCCGGGTACACACTGATGCTGGCGAACACCGACGAGGACACCGCCCAGGAACTCGATCTGATCAAGGTGCTGGGCCGCCGGCGGGTCGACGGATTGCTGATGACGCGCAGCGACGATAGCGACCCGGCGGTCGGCGCGGCGCTGGCGAAACTCGGCATTCCGGTGGTCTATATCGACCGCGACGCCGAACACGGGGCGGATTCCGTGGTGCTCGACCATGCCGCCGGGATGCGTGCGGCTATCGACCATCTGGTAGACGGCGGGCATCGCCGCATCGCGCTGGTCACGGGCCGTCCGTCGATGCGCCCGGCCCGCCAGCGGTTGGCCGCGTACGAGGCATCGCTGGCCGACCATGGCTTGCCGATCGATCGAACACTGATCGCGGCGGACAGCTTCTATGCCGACCAGTCGCTCCACCGCGTCCTTGGCATGCTGGATGCCACTCCACCGCCAACCGCGATCATCGCCGGCGGCATGGCGTTGCTGCCGGCCGTGCTGCGCGGTGTGCGCCAACGCGGGTTGCAGGTCGGGCGGGATGTCGCCGTGGTCGCCGGCTGCGATTCCGAACTGGCCGAACTGGCGACACCGTCGGTAACCGCGATCCGCTGGAATGTTCCGGCCTGGGGGCGCCGGGCGGCCGAACTGCTGCTTGAGACGCTGTCATCATCGCAGCGACGCACCGGTCCGGGCCGTGAAATCGTATTGCCGACGGAACTGGTGGTTCGCGAGTCTTCCGGCGATGGGCAATCCCCGATCTGACGGTCGGCTCTATGCTTCAGAGACTATCCAGCCACTCCAGCACCAGTCCGGCTGTCGCGTCGGGCCGGGCGTTGGGATAGAAGTGCCCGCCATAATCCAGCGTTGACAGTGTGCTGCCGGGGATGGCGGCATGCACGTCGCGCTGGTGATGGAACGGCACGACCTGATCGTCGCGAACCCCCAGAACGAGGCATGGCATCGTCAGGCGTGGCGCCAGGGTCTTGCCGGAAAAGTCCAGTATGGCCGCGACGCGCTCGTTATAGGTCGCGACGGCGGCGGCGGTCATGCCGTGGTTCGGCTCGATCAACCCGTCCCAGGCGCCGGCCCCGACGCCGGTTCCATCGCGGTCGGGAGAGCGGGAAAGCAGGCGTTGAAATCCGGCATGCAGTTCCGGCGCCCGGTCGAGCAGGGCGCGTCGGAACTCGAACTGGGCTCGCATATAGGCGTCGGTTTCCAGCCAGGTGCCGCTGAGGATCAGCCTGGCGATCCGGGCCGGTTGGGTTGCGGCCAGAGTCTGCGCGACGGCGCCGCCCATGGAGTGGCCCATGACGGTCGCGGTCTGGCCGGGAAATACATGGTCCATCAGGGCCAGTACATCGTTGGCGAACTGCGCGATGGTGCATGCCGCCTTGCCGCGCCTGCTTCGTGCAATGCCCGGCTGGTCGAAACTGAGTACCGTGAACCGATCCGACAAATGGGCCGAGAACGGCTTCCAGAATGCCGAGGTGCCGCCAAGTCCGGAAATCAGCACCAGCGGCGGTCCGTCGCCGACCACGTCATAGGTCAGGACGCCGCCGTCGGGCCGTTCGAGTGTCGAGGTATAACCGGATGTCATGCGGTTGCCGTCCTTCTTTTCGGGAGCATCGTGCCGAGCGGGACGATCGGCCCTTCAATGCCGCGTTCGCTCACGACCTTCCGGCCCCGGGGCGTCGTTATCAGGCGGGTGCCCTTTCCGACGATCTTGCCGTCGAGAAGGACCGGCTCGCCGCCGACGAAACTGGACACCGGACGCTGGCGGTCGAAATCGATGATCGTGATGTCGGCATCGGCGCCGGCCCCGAGATGGCCCTTGTCCGGCAAGCCCAGAATCCGGGCGGGTGTGGCGCTGGATTTGATCACGAAATCGTCGATGCTGATGGCTTCAAGGCGAACCAGCGACAGGCCCATGTCGATGATGACGTTGCGAGGAATGCCGCCGCCGTCCGTGGCCAGCGCATCGACCACGAAACCGCGGTCCGGGTCGCGGGCGGTGGCCAGTCTCAGACGCGGTTCGCTGGGATTGACGGCGAAACTGACGCCGAGTTTGGTGTCTGCGGCGCGCCAGGCCGCGACCGCATCGTCGCCTGTGGCCAGCACGACGGCGTCGTCTGTCTCCAGGTTCAGCTGGGCCCAGCCGTTGCGCAGGGCGGTCTCCAGTCCCGCTTCGTCGGGCGCATAGCCTCCCTTTTCGAGCCAGGTCCGCGTGGTCAGGCTTTCCGGGGCGCCATTGCTGCATTTCGCGCTGGTGGCGTTGATGGGCGAGAGATAGGACTCCGACCAGATGTTCGGATGCTGCAACAGCGTCGTCAGTGCAAGCTCGCCCTCGGCCATGGCGTCGCGCTTCTGGCCGCGCGTATAGCTGTTGATATGCGGCAAGTGCAGCGGATTTCCGGCGGCCAATGCGCAGGCTTCCAGCATTCCGTCGATGTGCGAGCCCGACTCCAGCGTGCCGGCGTGAAAGGCGACATAGGCGCCGGCTTCCGCCGCGACCTTGATCGTCGCCGCTGAGGCGTCCGGCGTCAGGGGGAAGTGACCGCCCAGCAGTTTCAGCCCGATGGCGCCGCTGTCCAGACTGGATGCCAGCAGGTCGCGCAGTTCGTCTTCGCCGGGGTCGGTGTCGCGCACGGTATGGCCCGGGCGAACATAATTGATGCACGCCATGTTCAAACCGGCGCCGAATTTGCCGGCGAAATCGACCATGCCGTCGATCGGACCGGCCATTTCCAATGCCGTCGTTATACCGGCCGATGCCAGCATCCGGTGGGCGTGGCGGCCGCCCAGCCATGGCGAGGCGTGAACGTGAATATCGATGATGCCCGGCACCACCAGCAGTCCGGCCGCGTCGATGTCGTGCGTGGCGCTGATCGATTCTGACGGATCGCGCTCGACAATCCGGCCGTCGTCGAAAACCAGATCGGCGGTGCGATTGATGCCGTTGACGGGATCGACCACGGTGCCGTTACGAAGGATTCCCTGGACCTTGCGTGTCGTCATGCTGACTCCAGTATCGGCCATGTCCGGCAAGGGAGCATCGCCCGTGATCGCTGCTGCGAATGCGGGCGGTGCCCGATCGCTGAGGATCGAGACACCGCCCGGCCGTTGGTCCGGATCATCAGGATCCGGTATCAGGCGATTGCCTGCTTATTCGGAGATCTCCGGCACTTCGATGCCCTGATCTTCGAAATACTGGATCGCGCCGGGGTGATAGGGGATGGTCTCGTTCTTGCCGACGTGCTCAAGCAGCGTTTCGACGGCTGACGCGTGGGTCTGGACGAGACGGTCGTGGTTCTCGAAGATCGCTTCGACAATCGCATATGCCAGATCGTCCGGCATATCCTGATTGGCGATCGCAATGTTCCACATCGCCACCGACGGCACGTCTTCGTCGACCGAGGTATACATCTCCTGAGGGATGTCGAACGGCTCGACATACGGGTTGGCCTCGAGGATCATGTCGATCTGCTCTTGGGTCATGCCGAAGATGTTGACCTCGTGGCTGGCTTCGACTTCCGACATCATCGGGTGCGGCACACCGCCGGCCATGATGATGGCATCGAGCCGGCGGTCGCCGAGCTGGCCACCCTGGTCACTGGCCGGGCCGAACTGGGCGTCGACACTGATGCCCATCTGTTCCAGCCAGATCGGCCAATAGGTTCCGCCCGTACCGGCGCGCGGCGCCATGCCGACGGTCAGGCCTTCCAGATCCTCAAGCCCCTGAATGCCGGTGTCGGCGAGCGTGATCATCTGGAACGGCGTGCGGTACATCGGGAAAAGCGCCCGCATTTCGCGGAATTCGGTTCCCGGCGCCATGTCAAGTTCGCCGTTCCAGCCCTGCCAGGCCGGACCCATGGTCGTCATGCCGATCTGTGCCTGACCATTGTTGACCAGCACGACGTTCTGGCCCGGTCCCTGGGTTTGCTGCGTCGATGTCGGGATGCCGACGGCATCGCTGACGATCGTGGCGATGCCCTGACCGTAGACCGCATAGACGCCGCCGGGCGATGCCGTGGCGACCGTCATTGATTCCGGCCAGTTGTCCTGGGCCGAGGCGGTCGTTGCGCCGGCTGCCATCAAGGCGGCTGCTGATACGGTATAAATTAATGTTCTCATTGGTTTCCTCCAGGTTTCAGTAGTAAGACACGCGTCATTGTTATGCGCCGGATTTATTGCGGATCCGGCGCTTCGACGTGTCCCTGCGCCGTCCGTCTTGCGACGAAGCGCCACGCGACCACCAGGCCGGCAAGTCCGAACCCGATGATGTCGGTATATTGGCCGCCAAGGATCATCAGAAGGGCGATCACGGCCAGCAATGTGCGCAGCGGCCATCCGATCAGCCCGAACAGCCAACCTTCGCTGGCATAGGCGAGGATGAGGATGCCCAGCGCGGCCGTGACGAATATCCTGACGATGCTCCAGAAATCGCCGTCGAGCAGTATCTCCGGATAGTAGTAGAACAAGAACGGCACGATGAACGCCGCAATGCCGAAACGCACGGCCTTGAGCGAGGTTGGCCATGGTCGCCCGCCCGACAGCGCCGATGCTGCGAAGGCGGCAATGGCGACCGGCGGCGTGATGGCGGAAATAACGGCGTAATAGAAGACGAACATATGCGCCGAAAGGGCTGGGACGCCCAGTTGCTGCAGACCCGGCGCCACGACCGATGCGGCGATGGCGTAGGCGGCCGTCGTCGGCATTCCCATTCCCAGGACGATGGAAATGAGCATGGCAAAGAGCAGCGCGACGAAGTGGCTTTCTCCGGCAATGGCGAGGATCAGGGTCGAGAAGCGGCCGCCCAGGCCGGTCAGCCCAAGCACACCGACGATGATGCCGGCGCAGGCGCAGACCGCGACGATCTGCAGGCTTGAGTGCGTCGTCTGGCCAAGTGCCTTGTAGCAGCTCTTTGCGGTTTCCCGGGCGCCGTATCCCAGACCCGACATGCCGCTTTTGGCGAAACCGGCCGCCAGGATCGTTACGAAGCCGAGGGTGATTGCGATCGTGCCTGTATAGTTCACCGGCAAACCGAACTGCGGAAGCAGCAGGAAGGCGGCAAGGGGAATGGCCAGGAACCGGGAGTCGACTTCCAGATGGGTGCGCAGCATGACGACGACGGCACAGGCAAGCCCCCAGGTGCCCGACGCGATGATCGAATAGCCGGAGATCAGCAGATAGAGCAGGACGAGCAGCGGCAGCAGAAGAAAGACGTCGCGGACTAGCCGGCCAAGTTTCGGTAATTCCGAACGGGGCAGGCCGTGAATGTTGCTCTTGATCGCGTCGATATCGACATGCGCATAGACCGCGATATAGAAGAGCAGGCAGGGCAGGACAGCCGCGACGATGATGTCGGTATAGGGTATGCCGGTAATTTCCGCCATGATGAAGGCGCCGGCGCCCATGATCGGCGGTGTCAGCTGTCCGCCGGTTGAGGATGTCGCTTCGATCGCCCCTGCGGTTTCGCGCTGATAGCCGACGCGGCGCATCATCGGAATGGTGAAGGTGCCTGACGCAACGACATTGGCGACGGAACTGCCGCTGACCGTGCCGAAAAGAATGCCCGAGACAACGGAAACCTTGCCCGGTCCACCGCGCGCCCAGCCGAACGCGCCGAACGCGAGATCCATGAAATACGATCCCGCCCCGCTGATCTGCAGAAAGACGGCGAAAGCCACGAACAGAATGATGTACCGCGACGAGGCGGCCGTCGTGATGCCGAAGATGCCTTCCTGGCTGTAGACGAACGAGAAGAAGTCGGCGGTCCTGAATCCCTGGTGGTGAAGGATTCCCGGCATCCATGGTCCGACGAAAACATATGCCACGAACAGCAGCGCCAGGATCGGCAGCACGACGCCAGACGTCCGCCTGGCGAATTCGATCGTCAGCACGGTGCCGATGGCGCCGAAGGTAAAGTCGAGCGGCGTCGTGATGACGCCGGTGCGCATGATCAGCGTTTCATGCTCGTACATGATGTAGCCGGCGGCGGCCAGAATGCCGATTACGAGCACGAAATCCAGCGGGTGAACCCGATCCTTGCGCTGGCCTTTCCAGCCGACATAGATCAGAAAGCCGATCGCCGCCCCCAGATTGACGTGGAGCGTCCGGAACACCCATTCGTCCATGTGGTAGAAATTCAGGACGAAAATATGAAACAGGGCGTAGCCTACGGCGGCGAGAAAGAGAAGAGTGGTGGCAAACGGAGACAAATCCCGCATCGGGGATTCGAAATCCATCAGATCGACTTCCGATGGCGACGCGGCGCCACTCCCATTCTTTTTGGGTTCGTCCATAAGCGCAGAGTTTCCTTCCCAGGGGACAGTCGAAGACCGTTCGATAATCGGCCGCTTGAAAAAGTCCGTACAAATTTTTATGTTCGGACAATTCCAGAACCACACAAGTGTGTCAAGCATGGTTGTCCGGACAAAGAGCGCAACCGTTTTCTGCTTCAATTTTGAGATTCTTGCGATTTCAACGTGCAGGTGGGTACCGTGCTCGCAATGTCCGTGTCGGGACGTGGTCCGGGGTTGGGGTAGATGAGCACTTTATATTCAAACGTCGCGCAGTCGATCATCCGGGATATAAAAGCCACTCATTTTCCCGTCGGCTCGATGCTGCCGAGCGAACCGGAACTGGCGGCAAAATACGGCGTGAGCCGTTCGACCATTCGGGCAGCGTTGGAGCGGCTTCAGGCCGCCGGGTTGGTCAATCGCAGGCGGGGTGCCGGGACGCTGGTAAAAGCGGTGCAGGGGGGGCAGCGCTATACGCACAGCATGGTGGTCGTGAACGACATCATGCAGTTCGCGGGAGAAAGCTGGCGGGATATCGCGTCGATCGGCGAGATCGTGGCTGACGAACGGCTGGCACCGGCGCTTGACGGCCGGCCGGGAAAAAAATGGGTCTATATGGGCCAGCGCCGATGGGTCAACGGCAAGGATCTGCCGGTCTGCTGGACAGATCTCTACATCGATATGGCCTTCAAGCGGATATGCGACGAAATACCCACCTATCCGGGCCTTGTCTATAACCTGATCGAAGACGAATTCGATGTCTGCGTTCAGGAGATTCGCCAGACCATCGAATCGATCGGTGTGCCGGAGGCGATCGCGGAGACCCTGGATGCCGAGGCCCATAGCCACGCCCTGCGACTGACGCGCCGCTATATCGACACCACGAACCAGCCCATCGTCATTACCATCAGCGTCCTACCCGCCGATCGCTACGTTTCCGAGATCAAGCTCGTCCGGACGCCATAGCGTTTGACGATTTCCAGACCGCATTGCCGTTCACGACATTACAGAGGTCCATGTTCACCGCGTCGTCTTCGGCTGGTTCTTCGGCCACCAGTGTGCGATCGACTCCGGAAGTGAAGGGCAAAACAGATCGAGTGTCTGTTCACGTGGGGCGCTGGTTTGCTCACGGCGAGCCTGAAAGCCCGAACCGCAGCACGAAACGAGGATGGAGTGATGAACAGGGACATGAAAAGCATCAACAAACTCAAGGACGCCAATGTTGAGCAGCTGGAAGGACACTATGATGATTGGGCCGTCCGTTACGATGAGGATCTGCTGTCAATGGGATACCGCGCCCATGAGTTCGCCGCAGATGACATGGCGACTCTCATCAGAGATAGGCATGCGCCGGTCCTCGATGCCGGATGCGGGACGGGGCTGACCGGACGCAGTCTCTACGAACGTGGCTTCGACAGCCTCGTGGGCATCGACTTGTCGGCCGAATCCCTCGCCCTGGCCGAGACGAAGAAGTGCTACGACAAGCTCGCCAAGCAGGATCTAGGCCAGCCGCTTACCTTCGGCGACGATACCTTCGCTCATGCCCAGTGCATCGGAACGCTGACCTACGTGAAGGATGTCGAGGCGTTCTTCCGCGAAATCTGCCGTGTTGTCCGCACGGGCGGCATCTTCCTCTATTCGCAACGGACGGACCTTCACGACGAGGCGTTCGAAGCAGTCACCGAAAAGCTGTCGCAAGAAGGACGCTGGTCCTTCGTCTCCCGATCAGAGCGGCGTCCCTATATCCCAGGTGACCCTGACTATGGCGATAGGATCAGGATCATCTTCGACGCCTTCCGGATCAGGTAATCATCGCAGTAGCTGAGGTGACGGGCGGTTATGAGCCGCCCGAATAGTCGCGAGCCTGTTTCTACGCCGGAAGGTTGACATCCGGAGGCCGGGGCGCTAACCCTCAGTGCGATTTCGATGTCAGGCGGCCCCCGATCCGGGGGTCATTTTTATTCGGGTGGGTATCATGAAGGTTTCCAACTCTCTCAAGACGCTGAAGAAGCGGCACAAGTCCTGCCGCGTGATCCGGCGCAAGGGGCGGGTCTTCGTCATCAACAAGGACGACCCGCGCTTCAAGGCACGCCAGGGCTGAGTTTGCCTTCCGCGTTTGCGTATGGCCCTGTTGCGGCCGGTGCGTAATCGTGGAATGCGAACCGGCGGCTGTGAACAAATCGGCCTGGTCCCAATTGGGGCCAGGCCTATTTGCGTTTCGGTTACGGATTGAGGTTGGGGCGCACGGGCTGGTGTTGACATGCCTGCGTAAGTGCCCAACCATGCAGCCACCAAATTGGTAATACCACTCGGCGGAGACACAGGCCATGCGCATGCCGGATCCGGATCTTTCGACGATCCAGCGGCGGGAAGAGATCGTTGCCGCGCTGCGGGCGATCGTCCCGGGCGAAGGGGTGATCGTCGACGATGATGAGATGCGCGCTTATGAGTGCGATGGCCTGTCCGCGTATCGCACCTTGCCGCTGATCGTCGTTCTGCCCGAAACGACCGATCAGGTCGCGCGGATCCTGAAATACTGCAACGACCACGAAGTCAAAGTGGTCCCCCGTGGTGCCGGGACATCGCTGTCCGGCGGCGCGCTGCCGCTGCGCGACGGCATTCTGCTGGGCCTGGGCAAGTTCAACCGCATCCTCGACATCGACTACGACAATCGCACCGTGACGGCGCAGCCGGGTGTCACCAATCTGGGCATCACCACCGCTGTGCAGGGAGACGGCTTTTATTATGCACCGGATCCGTCCAGCCAGATCGCGTGTTCGATCGGCGGCAACATTGCGGAAAACTCCGGTGGCGTTCATTGCCTGAAATACGGGCTGACGACGAATAATGTGCTTGGCATCGAAATGGTCACGATCGAGGGCGAGATCATTCGTCTGGGCGGCAAACATATGGATGCCGGCGGGCTCGACCTGCTCGGCGTGATGACCGGATCGGAAGGACTGCTGGGCGTGGTGACCGAGGTGACCGTGCGCATCCTGCCCCGTCCGACCACACAGCGGGCGTTGCTGCTGGGGTTCCCGACGGTCGAGGCCGGCGGCAACTGCGTGGCCGACATCATCGCCGACGGGATCATCCCTGCCGGGCTGGAGATGATGGACAAGCCGGCCATCCATGCCGCTGAGGACTTCGTCCATGCCGGATACCCGCGCGACGTCGAGAGCCTGCTGATCTGCGAACTCGACGGGCCCGAGGTTGAAGTCGATGACCTGCTGGGCAAGGTCGAGGCGATCGCCCGGCGCAACAACGCCGTCTATAGCCGCATCAGCCAGAATGAAGAAGAGCGCATGGCGTTCTGGTCGGGTCGCAAGGCGGCATTTCCCGCTGTTGGCCGCATCAGCCCTGATTACTATTGCATGGACGGCACGATTCCGCGCAAACGCCTGCCCGAAGTGCTGGGCAGGATGACCGAACTGTCAAAAAGCTACGGCCTGGGCGTTGCGAACGTCTTCCACGCTGGTGACGGCAATCTCCATCCGCTTATCCTGTATGATGCCAACAAGCCTGGCGAACTGGAAAAGGCGGAAGATTTCGGCAGCGACATTCTTCGGCTGTGCGTCGAGGTCGGCGGCGTTCTGACCGGCGAGCATGGCGTTGGCGTGGAAAAGCGCGATTTGATGGAGGTGCAGTTCGACGAGGTCGATCTGGCCCACCAGCAGCGGGTGAAATGTGCCTTCGATCCCGAAGGCCTGCTGAACCCGGGCAAGATGTTCCCGAAATTGCACCGCTGCGCCGAAATGGGCCGGATGCACATTCAGCGCGGCCAGATACCGTTCCCCGACATCCCGCGGTTCTAGGCGCAGTGGTGGCCTGCCGGGCGCCAGACGATTCTTGCATGATGGAAAGAAACCGATGACCGACCGGGACGCGGGCGAGCGCTTATCTCCCACCACCGTGGATCAACTTCGCGATGCCGTGCGCTGGGCGGTATCGGAAGAGGCGCCGATGGAACTGGTCGGCGCCGGGACGAAACGATCTCTCGGCCGCCCGATCCAGACGAAGATGACCCTCGATACGCGCCAGTTCTCCGGGATCTCGCTCTACGAGCCCGAGGAACTGGTGATGTCCGCCCGGGCTGCGACACCTCTGGCAGAGATCGAGGCGGCCCTGGATGCCAAAGGCCAGGAACTGGCATTCGAACCCGCCGATTACGGTCCGCTATACGGGGGAACGCCGAACGCGGGGACGATCGGCGGCGTATTTGCGGCCAATCTGTCCGGTCCCCGGCGCATGAAGATTGGCGCCGCCCGCGACCATCTGCTGGGATTGCACGCCGTGTCCGGGCGGGGCGAGGTGTTCAAGACCGGCGGCCGCGTGGTCAAGAATGTCACCGGCTATGACTTGTGCAAGCTTTTGACCGGGGCGTTTGGCACGCTCGGCGTCTTGACCGATGTCACGTTCAAGGTGCTGCCCCGTTCTGAAGCGGTGCGGACCTTGTCGGTGTCGGGACTTTCCGCCGCCGACGCTGTCGCGGCGATGACGGTGGCCCTTCGATCGGCCGTTGAGCCCACTGGCGCTGCCTTTCTGCCGTCAGCGCTCGGCCCCGATTCATCTGAAATCGGCGATACCGGCAGGCTGTTGATACGGATCGAAGGATTCAGTGCATCCGTCGATGACAGAGCCCGTACCCTGACCGCACTTTTGGACAAGTATGGCGGGGTCGACAGCCACGACGATGCCGAGAGCCGGACGCTGTGGCGCGGCATCCGCGACGGGGCGGCTTTTGGCAGCGACACGCCACTGGCGCAGATGGCGCTTTGGCGGGTCTCGGTGCCGCCCGTCGCCGCGCCGGCCATACTCGATACGATCCGGGCGGCGATCCCGGACATGCGGTATCTGATCGACTGGGGCGGGGGCCTGTTATGGATCGCCGCGCCTGAAGCCGCAGATGGCGGGGCCGATGCCATTCGCGGCGCGATCGCCGCTTCGGGAGGCCACGCCACCCTGATCCGGGGCAGCAGCCAACTGCGATCCGCGGTGCCGGTCTTTCAGCCGCCGGCCGGCCCGCTGCTGGCACTGTCGGGCCGCATCAAGGAGAGCTTCGACCCCGGCCGGGTCCTTAACCCCGGACGAATGTACGCGGGTATCTGAAAACCCCGGCAAATCAGAAGACGTGTTCGCGCGGAGTAGGCGATGCAGACGAATTTCTCACTGGCCCAACTGGCCGATCCCGATACCCGGGAGTCGGAAAAGATCCTCCGGGCCTGTGTGCATTGTGGCTTCTGTACGGCCACTTGTCCGACCTATGTGCTGCTGGGCGACGAACTCGACAGCCCGCGTGGCCGGATTTATCTGATGAAGGACATGCTGGAGAACGACAAGCCGGCGACGCCGCAGGTCGTCAAGCATATCGACCGGTGCCTGTCGTGTCTGTCCTGCATGACCACCTGTCCGTCCGGTGTCCACTACATGCATCTGGTAGACCACGGCCGCAAACATATCGCGGAGACCTATACACGGCCGCTGCCCGACCGGTTGATGCGCCGGTTGCTGTCGGTCGTGCTGCCGTCGCCATGGCTGTTCCGGCTGGCGCTGATGGGTGCGTGGCCCGTCAGACGGGCGGCGGGTCTGTTCCCCGGGCGGCTGAAGACATTGATGGGGATGGTGCCTCGCACGATTCCGGCCCCCAGCGGTGTCGACAAGCCGCAGGTGTTTCCGGCGGACGGCGTTCACCGGACCCGGCCCAGGCAGCGTGTGGCAATTCTGAACGGTTGCGCCCAGCAGGTGCTTGACCCGTCGATCAATGAGGCGACGATACGGCTTCTGACCCGACACGGCGTCGAAGTCGCGGTTTCCCGCGGTGCCGGATGCTGTGGCGCCCTGACCCACCACATGGGCATGGAAGAACCGGCGCTCGAATCGGCGCGGGCGAATGTCGACGCGTGGTGGCGCGAGACGAAAGAGGGCGGCGGTCCGGGCCTGGACGCCATCGTCATCAACACGTCGGGATGCGGTACGACGGTCAAGGACTATGGCTTCATGCTGCGGGAAGACCCCGACTATCGCGACAAGGCCGAACGGATCAGTGCCCTCGCCAGAGACGTGACCGAGGTGATGGCCGATATCGGATTGAACGCCCCCGTGGCGCCGCGCGGGCAGCGTGTGGCCTATCACTCGGCCTGCTCGATGCAGCACGGCCAGCAGCTGCGCACACAGCCGAAATCGTTGCTCAAGGATGCCGGATTCGACGTCGTCGACGTGCCCGAGGGGCATCTCTGTTGCGGATCGGCGGGAACCTACAACCTGTTGCAGCCCGAGATCGCCGGTCGGCTGCGTGACCGCAAGGTCGCGAATATCGAATCGACGGAGCCCGAATTGGTCGCAACCGGCAATATCGGCTGCATTTCCCAGATCGCCGGCGGCACCGGCATTCCGATCGTTCATACGGTTCATCTGCTCGACTGGGCGACGGGTGGTCCCCGTCCGGCCGGACTTCCGGATTTGCACGGCGACGCGGCGGCGCTGCCGGCGGCCGCCGAATAGCCTGCCCATCGATCAGTATATAAATGGCAGGATCGCGACTGATACAGCGATAATCATTCGGCATCTAATGTAATGCGGCGAATTTGGATCGAAATTTGATCCGGAATTTATTCTTCCAGTAAGAAAACGCGTTTATGATCCACGCCATCATGTTGGATCGACTTTCATTGCGCGCCCAGATCATCGCCGTCGTCGCCTTTCTTTCGGTGGCGCTGGTCGGTGTTGCCGGAACTGCTGTCGGTGTTGTGGGTACCGACCGACTGCGTGGCATGATCACTCATTCGCTTGAAGGTTCGGCGGCGTCGGTCGCAAACGCTCTGGACCGCAGCATTTTCGAGCGCTACCGCGAAATCGATACCCTTTCCCGGATGGCGCATATCCGCCGCCATGCAGCGGATCCCGACGGTGTGGAGCAACTCCGCGCCGTTTTCGACACCGTACAGTCGGATGAGGACCGTTATGCCTGGATCGGTTTTGCCGACGCCGGGGGAACGATCAGGGCCGGAACCGACGACAGGATGATCGGTTTGTCTGCCGCCGACCGGCCATGGTTTCAGGATGGGTCGCGCCGGCCTCACGCTGGTGATGTCGCGCCGGCACCGCTGCTGGAATCCGCCCAGGAGGATCGGGCTTCGCAATCGTTGTCCAACGGGCGGTTCGTCACGATCGCATTTCCGGTTCGCGACAATGCCGGCGACCTGGTCGGCGTGCTTGCGGCCTATCTCGATTGGGATTTCGCGGACGAGATGCGGCGGACGGTGCTCGCCAACGGTGCGACGCCGGACGATCTGCAGATCATCGTCGTGAACATCGCCGGCGAGGTGATCCTCGGCGTCGAAGGCGTTCCGCGAGAGACGATGTTCACACCGCTGATGCCGCTCTGGGGCCGCGGAATCGTTGAAGGGCAGGGACCCGATGGTGGCCTGTACCTGCATGGCTATGCTCTGGCCAGCGGTTATGACAGCTATCCGGGGCCCGGCTGGTCGGTTGTCGCACGCCGGCCGGTCGATGCGGCCCTGGCGCCTGTTCAGGAAACGCGGGCGGCGATCATTGCCATCGCGGTGCCGGTTGCAGCGGCGGGAATTCTGGGCGTCTGGTTTCTCATTGGCCGTCTGGTGCGGCCGCTGGGACACATTACCGATGTGGCGGAGGATCTGGGCCGCGATCCCCGCAGCGGTCAGATGCCCATGGTCGGCGGCTCACGAGAAGTATCGGGCCTTTCTCTCGCGCTGCGCTCGCTGTTGCGGCGAATCGGCGGGCTGGAATCGGCCCTGGATCAGACTCAGCAGGTCATGGAACAACAGGTCGCCGAAAAAACGCGGCGGATGGCCGACGACATCGCCGCGCTCAGGACGCTGGCCGATTACGATCCTATGCTTCATCGCATGCTCAACCGTCGGGCATTTCTGGAGGCTGCTGGCCCGGTGCTGGAAGACGTTGTTGCCGGACGACGTGATGCCGCCGCGATCGTGTTCGACCTCGACCGTTTCAAGGCGATCAATGACACGCACGGCCATGCCGCCGGTGACGCGGTGCTGCAATCGGTTGCAGAGACCACATTGCGATCAACGCGCAATGCCGATCTGGTCGCGCGATTCGGGGGTGAGGAATTCACGGTCCTGATGCCGAACGCCACGATCAATGACGCGCGGTTGTTGGCAGAGCGCCTGCGCCGGGCCATCGCCTCGGAACCGGTCGCCTATGACGGCGGAAATCTGTTCGTTACCGCCAGTTTCGGCTGCGCGACCATCGTCGCGGCCGACCGCGATGTGCTGGAGGCGCTGGATCGGGCGGACCGGGCGCTGTATCGGGCCAAGGAAGGCGGCAGAAACACCGTGATGGCGGCCTAGGTTTCTGCCAATAGTAGGTCCCGGGAAGCGATCTTGGCCCCCACCGATATCGCTTCCCGGGTCGATCCGCCGCCTGACGACGACTGACGATCACTCAGGAGAATAGCGGTCGGCGTGGGGCGAAGCATTGATATATCTCAATTCGTGGGCCTACACAGCCGTATCACTGGAAATTCCGGCGGCTCTCGGCGATCGCGTCCGATACGTTCTCCCAGGCTGGCTCGTCGGTGAAGTGGTGGCGGATGAAAGCGACCAGATCGCTGATTTCGTCGTCCGGCATCGAGCTGAAGCCCGGCATCGACTTGTTCGGCACGCCATCGGGCGGTTCCACACCGTCGATGATCGCGTTGATCAGGTTGATCGGATCGTCCCCCTGGACCGATGACAGGAGCGCCAGCGGCGCAGTATCCGAGACCGACCGATGGCAATTGGCGCATGAATCGGCGAACCGCTGTTGGCCGCGCCGCAACGGTCCTTCTTCGAGTCGTTCGTCTTCGGGCACGCGGTCGTCAGCAAAGGCACGCGCCTCGGCGTCGGCCAGCAGATCGTCACGCGAAACGTCCGATTCATCGTCCTGGAACGACAGCAGATAGGTGGAAATCGCATAGACGTCGTCTTCCGGCAGCCGAGCCAGACTGTTGACGACCGGTTGCATCGGCCCGTTGGCGATGCCGTAGTCCATGTCCCACCCATCGATCAGGTAATTCACCATGCCGAATTCCGACCAGGGGACGGGTGCGGGCGAGTGCGGTATCAGTGGTGTTGCGTACCAGCCATCGACACGGGCACCGGTGAAGCGGGCGTCTTCGTTGACGGCGCCGAAGTCGTTTCGGGGCGTGTGGCAGGCGCCGCAATGGCCCAGTCCTTCGACCAGATAGGCGCCTCTGTTCCATTCGTCGTCCCGGTCCGGGTCCGGTTCGAACCGGCCTTCGTCGAGATACAGCAGAGTCCATCCCGCCAGCAGAGTTCGGACGTTGAAAGGAAAAGACAGGCCGTTTTCGGGTGTCGCCTGCTCAACGGGTTTCCTGGTCATGAAATAGGCGTAGAGCGCATCGATGTCGTCATCGGTGATGCGGGTGAAATGATCATAGGGAAAAACCGGATAAAGATAGGCACCGTCCCGGCGTATCCCCTGATGCATGGCTCGACGGAAGGCGTCGGCCGACCATCGGCCGATGCCGGTTTCCGGGTCCGGCGTGATATTGGTTGCGTGAACCACGCCGAACGGCGTTTCCATGGGCCGTCCACCGGCATAGGGCTCGGCGCTCGACCGGGTGTGGCAACTGGCGCAGAAGCCGGCCGCGGCCAGGGTTTCCCCGCGATCGATCAATTCGCTGTCAAAGGAAGCTGCGTCCGGTGGATCGATCGCATCAAGACTGTCGTGGCGTTCGGCCCAAAGATAGGCCCCGCCGCCTGCGACGACGAGGGTAGCAGCGAGGACGGCGGCGGTACCAAGGGCGATACGCTTGATTTTCATGGGATCGATCGGTCCGGACTATTACGGGCAGGGTATCGGGCGAACGGGAACCGCCGACAATAAGCCGGCGTGAAACGCGTGTTCACGCCGGCTTGTCAGGGTCGGGAACGGCGCCGGTAGACTTAGCTTCGCAACGCCGATTGCACGGCGCTCGGCGTGAACGGCACGCGCCGCAGCCGGATGCCGATGGCGTCATAGACCGCGTTCGCCACCGCGGCGGCAGCTTGCCCCGTCATGGTTTCGCCGGCGCCGAGATAGGGTTCGCCCGGACGGTTGATCAAAACCGTCTCGACGGTCGGCACTTCAGAGAAGGTCAGGATCGGATAGCTGGCCCAATCATTGGACTGAACCCGCGTATCGTCGAACCGGACCTCTTCCTTCAACGCCCAACTCAGCATCTGGATCAGACCGCCTTCGATCTGGTTGGTCAGGCCGTCGGGATTGACGATCTCACCGGCATCGGCAGCGGTCGCCGCGCGTATGACGCGGATCCGTCCGTTACGCGGGTTGACTTCCACTTCCAGCGCTACGGCCGAAAGCGCGGCGTAGTTCTTGTAACGGGCATAGGCAAAACCGCGCCCATGGTTTTCGCGGCGTTCGAAGCTCGCCCAGCCGAACTTTTCCGCCGCGGCATTCATCACGTCCAGGGCTCGCTGGTCGTCAGTATGCCGAAGTCGGTATTCCAGCGTATCGACGCCTGCATCCACCGCCAGCTCGTCCATAAAGGATTCATCGGCGAAGATGTTGGCGAACGCTCCCAATCCGCGGGTTGACGACACCCTGAGCGGAATTTGAGGCACATAATGATCGGTTACGACATGACCCGGGAAAGAATAGTCAGCGATGGCGTTTCGGGCCGTGTTGTAGTTCGGCGGGCCGCCTGAATTTTCAGGAATGCCGATGTCCTCGAACGGTGGATCGAGATACCGCGCGGGCAGCAGCCGCGCCGGGTTGCCGCTGGGCCGCAGGCCATGAGGTGTCGACCAGACGTCATGCTCGAAATCGAGTACGTTGCCGTCTTCATCGACGCCGGCCCGTGTCTTGATGACCATGGCCGAGCCATAGGGTTCCCAACGATGCTCCTGATCGCGTGTATATTGCAGACGGACAGGCCGGCCCGGGACCTCGCGTGCCAACAGCGCGGCGTCAGCGGCCGCGTCATCGGCCATATTGTGACCATAGCAGCCCGACCCCTGGACATGCTGGCAGCGGACCTTGTCCAGGTCGACGCCCAGCATTCCGGCAATCGCCTCGGCCGTGGCAAATACGCTCTGGCTGTGGGTCTGGATGGTCATGACCTCATCGTCGCCCAGTGTGGCGATCGCCGCCGACGTGCCCAGCGAACCATGCATGTGATAGGGGCGATAATAGGTCGCCTCCATCGTGCGGGCCGCCTCGGGGCCGCCGTTACGCGGTTCGTCCTTGGTCTGCTTGACGATCGCGTCCTGCGCCAGCAGCCAGTCGTAAATGTTGTCGTTGCCCGGCAAATTGGCGGGCACGTTCCATTCGGCCATCTGGTTCAGCATTTCGCCGGCGGAAATGGCCTGTTCTGGCCGCTCTGCGACGACACCGAGGAAACTGCCGTTGCGGACGACGGCAATGACGCCCGGCAACCCTTCGGCAGCTGAGGTGTCGACGTCGACCAGACTGGCGTCATAGGTCGGCGGGCGGACGATATAGCCGTGAACCATACCCTCGGGGCGCAGGTCATGCAGGAATGTCGGCTCACCGGTCATCATGCCCGGGATATCAAGCCGGCCGATCGATTGACCGACGATGGTATGTTGATCGGCCGTCTTGGGCGTTGCGGTTCCGCTGATCTCGCGGTGCAGTTCCTCGCCCGTGATCAGGTCCCAATAGGTCGCTTCTGCGCCATCGGGTCCGGTGACCGTGCCGTCGGAAACCGAGAGTTCCGACGCCGGGACGCCCAGGTTCTGGGATGCGAGTTCGAGCATCACCTGCCGAGCTTCGGCTGCGGCCATGCGCAGTGCGCCGTAACCTGCCGGCATCGAGTTCGAGCCGGCTGTCGTTCCCTGATCGGGTGACAGGAACGTGTCGCCGGAAACAATGTCCAGACGGCCGATATCGACATCGAGTTCGTCCGCCACGATCTGGGCGAAAGCGGTAACGATGCCCTGGCCCAGTTCCACCTTGCCGATCAGCATTCTGACCGTGCCGTCGGCATTGATCTGAATCCAGGAATCCAGCATGGGATTTCCGCGAAGATCGCCATGCAGTTGCGACCCGTCGCTGGCAAGGGCACTGCCGATTTTCAGGCTTACCGGCATGCTGAAAGCGATGCTCAGAAAGCCGCTGGTTTGCAGGAACCGGCGGCGGCTGACGCTAAGGAGTTCATTCATGGTCACGCCTCCTCTGCCGCGCGCAGAACGGCGCGGATGATCCGGTTGTGGGTTCCGCAACGGCACAGGATCTCGTTCAGGCCGGACCTGACTTCGGACTCGCTTGGATTGGGGTTGCGATCGAGGAGCGCCTGGGCCTGGAGCATCGCTCCAGACGTGCAGAAGCCGCATTGCGCGGCCTGTTCCTCGATGAACGCCCGTTGCAGCGGACCGGGTGAGCCGTCGGCCTCGCGCAGGCCGCGCAGGCTGGTCACGCTGCGTCCCGCAGCGGCCGATACCGATACGTCGCAGGACCGGACCGGATCGCCGTCGATCAGAACGGTACAGGACCCGCATTGCGATCGGCCACAGCCGTATTTCGGCCCAATATCATTCAGATCGAAATTGAGGACGTAAAGTAATGGCGATTCATTCGGAACGTCGACATCGACGTCCGTACCATTGAGCATGAAAGCTACCACTGGATTTCCTCCCTTGTCGTCCAACGCCGTCCGTTCACCTGAGAGAAGCGTTGCACCCGTCGATCGCCATATCCCGCATTCGTTGCTTTTGGCTGGGATGATGTTCGTTTGAATGGAAAGTATCTCACCGTCGATCGGCCGGATCAACATTTTTCGAGTCTTTCGATTCGAAGAATATTCGGCGGAAAACGATTTCGCAAACCTCGTTATCCTGCGCAGGCGCGCTTTGCGGAGGCCAGTCAGTATAATGTTTCAATTCTTGAATTTCGGAAACCGGAATCGGCAGGGAATGCCCATGCCGATCCAGCCGCCGGGCGGAACCGCGCTCGGCCGTCCCCGCATCCGTGGCTTCGTGTCTGCCGATTCCCTGTTATAATCGGCAGAACTGCGAGTCGGTCGCCGACTGCATCTTCTGGTATTAAATGGGAGGCCTGAGCTGTGGAACTGCTGATTATTCTGGTGATCGTTGTTGCGGTCGCCGGGTATGGCGTCGTGCTCTACAACCGACTGGTGACGCTCCGGAACACCTATCGCAATGCCTACAAGCAGATCGATGTTGCCCTCAAGCAACGCCACGACATGATCCCGGCATTGGTGGAAACGGTCAAAGGCTATGCCGCGCACGAGAAAGAGACTCTCAATGCGGTGATCGAGGCGCGCAACAGCGCCGAGAACCTCCGCGCCCAGGCATCTCAGTCGGCCCAGTCGTCCGGTCAGAGTCCTGACGGCGAGACCATCGCAAAGCTCAGCCAGGCCGAAGGAACACTGGGCTCCGCACTCGGTCGTTTGTTTGCCTTGTCCGAAGCCTATCCCGACCTCAAAGCCGATCAGACATTCCTCAATCTGATGGAAGAGATTTCGACGATGGAGCAGCGGGTCGCGGCGTCCCGGCGCGGCTATAACAACACGGTTCTGGAATACAACAATACTGTGCAGACCGTGCCCAGCAATTTCATCGCCAACATGTTCGCGTTCAAGACGGCGCAGGAACTGGAATTCGAAGACCGTGACGCGATCCAGCAGATGCCCAAGGTCAGCTTTACATGACCTCAGGCGATCGCAGCCACTATGCGATCCAGCGCGAGGCGCGTCGCCGCAGCAGTCTTTTTGTCGGTGTTTTCTTGCTGGCGACCGCCATAATCGCCGCCATTGTCGGCATGCTGGCGGGCGCGTTGCTCAGCCCGGGGCTGCAAACGGCGTTCGATACCGGTGATCCCGGCCGGATTGCGGCGTCGATCGACTGGGAGATCGTCCTTCTGGCCGGACTGGCGGTGGCGGCTGTCATTGGTGGTACGGCAATTTTTCAGATCATTCGGCTGGGGACGGACGGCGCGACCGTCGCCAAGGCGCTGGGCGCGACCGAAGTGACCGGCGAACATTCGAACTTCATGATCCGGCGCTATGTGAATATCGTGGAGGAAACAGCACTGGCGGCGGCGTTGCCGGTGCCGCGCATCTTTGTTCTGAAGGGCGAAAAAGGCATCAATGCATTCGCGGCAGGGGCAGAGCCGTCGAAGGCGGCCGTGGCTGTGACGCACGGGGCGCTGTCCAGCCTGAACCGGGCGGAACTTTCAGGAGTCGTTGCGCACGAAATGGCTCATATCCGCAGCCGCGACACCGCGTTGAACGTTCGGCTGATGGGGCTGGTTCACGGTCTCGTCGCCCTTTACATCATCGGCCGTATCGCCTTGCGCGGCGGTATGGTCGGCGGGGCCGGCCGCCACCGCCGATCGGGCAACAACAAGGGAGCGGGCGCTATTCTGGCCATCGGCCTGGCGCTGCTGATCCTGGGCGGTCTCGGAATGCTCTTCGGGCGCATGATGCAGGCGGCCGTATCGCGCCAGCGCGAATATCTGGCCGACGCGACGGCGGTCTCATTCACCGGCCATCCCGAGGGTCTGGCGAACGCGCTGAAGAAAATCGGCGCCTTGGGCAAAAGCGGCGCCATTGCGTCGCCCAAGGCCGAGGAAGCCCGCCACATGATGTTCAGCAACGCATCAGCGCGGCTCAGCGGTGGCATGATGTCGACACATCCACCGTTGCTGGACCGCATCCGGGCGCTCGACCCGTCGTTTGACCCGGCCACCGACCCGGTCTGGAATGGCCGCCAGAAGGACATGGTGCGTGAAGCCAGGACCGAAGCGGCCAGTGATGCGGGCGGACCGTGGGGCCTTGCCCGAGGAGGATCGGCCAGCCAGTCATAGCTGCCGCATGGGGCTGCCGCATGGGGCTGCCGTATGGGTGGATGGACAGGCTGTGGGCTATTCAGACGGCCGGAGCAAATATCCCAGTCCGGCCCCGGAGATCACCACCGCCGGGATTTCCGTTGCGGATATGTCGAAATAGGCCAGGCGCTGGGGTTCGTAGCGCCCTGATCGGGCTGCCCGCCAGTCGTAATAATCCGCCAGACGCTCCGCCAGTTCCAGGGTCTGTTCCGAACGCCGTTCGTCGTCTTCGACCTCGCCGCGCCGCTGGCGCAGCAGATAATCGCGCAGTGACCGGTTGACCTCCCGCTGGACATAGGGCTCGTTGCCGCTGTGGAGCCAGGTTCGCTGCACCATGAACGACGCCGTCGCAAAGCGGTCGTCGTCGCCAAGGCGATCGGCGGATTCCGCCAGAGCGACCCAGGCGCCCAACCCGTCGGGCCACAGCCGGCCAGCCTGTTCGAACGCGTCCGCTGCCGCAGCCGTGTCGCCTTCTGCGTCCAGTTCGAGACCCTGTTCATACAAACGTATTGCTTCTTCCAGGCGAAACATATCGTCGGGCAGGGCTTCGCCCCGCCGCTCGGCCTCGAAATAGGACTCATAGCTGCGCTGTTCTTCCGCCGGTTCGTCCTGGCCGGGCCATAGCGCCGCACAGCCGGGCAACATCATCACAACCGCCGCCATCGCGGCCGTTCGGATCGTCGAAAGCGTGCGGAATGGGAAGCGTGTCGTGTGTCCGGTCACAGATCCGTACTCTCTTCCTGGTATGCTGTTTTCCGCAAAAGCCGCATGGCCCGCGAATCGACAGTGCTGGCCAAGGTCATTGCGCGTTGATCAGGCCGGCGTCAAGACCCGCCTGACGGTGGCCTTTACCTGACTGTTGAGACGCTATATTGACGGATGTTCCCGACGGACGGAAGCCTGATGCCGCCGTTCGTCGGATGATAGCGGCCGTGACGGAGGAAATGACGTGAAGCAGGGTAACGCCGTGCTGTCGGGGCTGGGCACGACGGTATTCGAATCGATGTCTCGGCTGGCAGCCGAGCATCGTGCCGTCAATCTCGGCCAGGGTTTCCCCGACGACAAGGGTCCCGAGGACATGCTCCGCATCGCCGCCGATGCGGTCGTTGACGGCTGGAACCAGTATCCATCCATGATGGGCGTGCCCGAATTGCGCCAGGCCGTCGCCCGGCACGAGAATCGCTTCTACGGTCTCGATGTCGATTGGCAGCGCGAGGTCATGGTCACATCCGGCGCGACCGAGGCACTGGCCGGCGCGCTTCTCGCGCTGATCGAGCCCGGCGACGAGGTCATCCTGTTTCAGCCCATGTATGACGCCTATGCCCCGCTGGTTCGCCGGGCGGGCGGCGTACCCCGCTACGTGACGCTGACCCCGCCGGACTGGCGCCTGGATATTGCGGCGGTGAAGGCAGCGGTCGGGCCGGCGACCAAGGCAATTCTGTTCAACAACCCGCTCAATCCGGCGGCACGGGTGTTCGGCGAGCCGGAACTGCGCGATCTGGCAGACCTCGTGGTCGTGAACGATCTTTTCGCCATCTGCGATGAGGTCTACGAGCATATCGTCTTCGACGGCCGCCGCCATATACCGTTGATTACGCTACCGGGCATGCGCGAGCGAACCATCAAGATCGGCTCGGCCGGCAAGACATTCTCGCTGACCGGCTGGAAGGTCGGCTATATTACGGCGGCCCCGGAGCTGCTTTCGATTCTCGCCAAGGCGCACCAGTACCTGACATTTACGACGCCGCCCGGTTTGCAGACAGCCGTGGCGCACGGGCTCGAAAAGGACGATGGCTATTTCGATGGCCTTGCCCAAGAGATGCAGCGTCGCCGGGACCGGCTGACCGAGGGATTGCGCCGGACCGGTTTCACGGTTCTTCCGTGCGAGGGTACCTATTTCGTCAACATCGATCTGTCGGATGCCGCCAGCGTCGACGATGTAACCTATTGCCGCCGAATGACCGAAGAAGCCGGCGTCACCTCCATCCCCGTCAGTGCCTTCTGCCCGGAAAACCCGGTGACGACGGTCGCACGCTTCTGCTTTGCCAAGCAGGATCGGGTTCTGGACGAGGCGGTCGACCGGCTGGCCCGATGGCGCGACAGCATGGGCTGATCTCCGTCAGCCGGCATCGCCGGTCAGGCGCCCCGTATAGGCCACCAATGTTTTCAGCCGGTCGGCGGCCGGGCGCAGGAGCAGGCCCGCAATAATGGCCAGCGATAGCCAGGCGACGGGGGCGGGGATGATCTCGGCCGCCGCGCCGGTCAGTGCCGTGACCTGAAAGCCGGTCATGCCGATCAGCAGATCGACCACCAGCCCGACCGCAATCGAGGTCACGGCAATAGCGGCGACATAGCGAATGACGTCGGCCGTCCCGAACGCTGCTCGCAGGGCTGCGAGTGTGGCGAGGCTCGTCACAGGTCCGGCGATCAGGAAGACGAGTGCCGTGCCCGGCGTCATGCCGCCCACCACCAAAGCGGCGGCGATCGGCGTTGCCGCAGCTGCGCATATGTACATCGGGATGCCGATCACCGCCATAAGCAGCATCGCAGCGACGCCCCCGCCAAGTGCGGCCAGACTTTCCGGCGGTAACAGCGACATGATGGCCGCCGCCACCACCAGTCCCAGGACCACGGCCAGGCCTACATCGTCCATGAAATCGGTTACCGCGTCGCGCAGACCGGCGAACAGGGCGGGCGTGCGACGGTTGTCCGGGCCGTGTTCACCGGTGTCGGCCGCTGATCTGCCGTGCGCTCCGCAGCAGGACCCGCAGGCGGCGGGACCGGTGCTGGCCACAGCCGTCTCCCGGTTTCCGAGCAGTGCCGCGCCGACGGCGACAGCCGTCACGAACGCGCCGACGAGGCGGGCGATTGCCATTGCCGGCCCTAAAAGGACCGAGGTCAGGATAAAGGCGTCGGGCCCGATGCCCGGCGTGGCAACCAGAAATGACGCTGAAGGACCGCGTCCGGCCCCGCGCCGATGCAGTTCCAGCGCAACCGGTATGGCGCCGCACGAGCACAGCGGAAGCGGCAACCCGATAACCGACGCGCGCAGCACTGAACCCATGCTGTTGGTGCCGATATGGCGCGCCACCGTCGACTGGGGAAGCCACGCGCGGATCAGGCCAGCCAGCACCAGACCCAGCAGCAGCCATGGCGCCGTCGCCAGCGCCAGATCGAGGAATGTTTGCAGGAAAGTCGTTACCATGGTCATTGCCGTCACCTTGCGTGTCCGCGGCTCGATCCCAACATGGGACCTCTAGCCACTGGAGGTTCAAGGAGAAATCGCGATGGAGCGGCGGAACGCCATGACCATCGGCGCGGTGGCCAAGGCCACCGGGTGCAATATACGCACGATCCGATACTATGAATCGGTGGGTCTGCTGGCGCCGCCGGAGCGGACGGCAGGCAACCAGCGCGTCTACGATCATGGCCGGGTCGAGCGGCTGGCGTTCATCCGACGGGCGCGCGCCCTGGGGTTTCCGCTGGACGATATCCGCGAATTGCTGGGTCTTTCCGATCAGCCGGACCGGCCCTGCGCATCGATCGATGCCGTCGCGCGGCGCCATGCCGACGCGGTCGCCACGCGGATCGAGCAACTCAGCCGCCTGAAAGCCGAACTGGACCGAATGGTCGCCCACTGCGCGGGCGGCCGCGTGGCCGATTGCCGCATCGTCCGGATGCTGGCTGCTGAGGACTCAACCGGCGCGGACCCGACTGACGCATTGTCGGAAGAGGAGCCGGACGGTTTCGTTCCCGAACGGGCCTAGATTTGTGCGGCTTGCGGCGGCTGGCCGTGGGGTTGGGTATCTCCCGACTGTTCCGCCGTTTGTCCCGTGGTCTGCCCCGTGGTCTGCCCCGTGGTCTGCATCGACCAAAGCCGCGCGTACAGCCCGCCGCGGTTGATGAGTTGCTCGTGGTTGCCGGATTCCGCTACCCGGCCCTCGTCCAGAACATAGATCCGGTCGGCATTGACGATGGTCGATAGCCGGTGGGCGATGACCAGCGTGGTACGGCCTTTGATCAGGCGTTGCAGCGCGTCCTGAACCAGACGCTCGCTTTCGGTATCCAGTGCGGACGTCGCTTCGTCCAGCAACAGGATCGGCGCGTCTTTCAGCATCGCCCGGGCGATCGACAGCCGCTGGCGCTGACCGCCGGACAGCTTGACGCCCTGCTCGCCGACCATGGTTTCGTAACCGTCCGGCATTTCGGCGATGAAATCATGGGCCGCGGCGTTGCGGGCGGCGTCGATGACGGCATCGAGCGGCGCATCGGGCCGGCTATAGGCGATATTGTTGCGGACCGTATCGTCGAACAGCGTCACATCCTGGCTGACGAGCGCGATCTGATCGCGCAGCCATGTCAGTTCCAGATCCCGGAGGTCGGTGCCGTCGAGCGTGATCCGCCCCGCTTCGGCATCGTAGAACCGCGGAATCAGGTTGAGGACCGAGGACTTGCCGGCACCGGACGGTCCGACCAATGCCACGGTGCTGCCCGCCGGTACGGCGATCGACAGGTCGTGCAGGGCCGGAGGGCCGCCGCGATAGCCGAAGGTCACGTTGTCCAGCGCGATATCGCCCCTGACCGTCGCCAGCCGCCGGGCGTCGCCGCGGTCGGTTATGGCCGGATTGGCGTCAATGGTTCGAAAGACGCGGTCGGCGGCGGCCAGACCGTGCTGCAGGACCGTATTCAGATTGGCGAGCCGCTTCAGCGGCTCGTAGGCCAGCAGCAGTGCGGTGATAAAGGCGAAGAGCGATCCGGCGCTGCGCTGGTCGTTGATCACCTGCCAGCCGCCCCAAAGGATGACGCCGACGATGGCCATTCCGCCCAATATTTCCATGATCGGCTGCGTTGCGGCCCGGATTCTCGCTGCCTTTTGCATCAGATTGGCGACTTGCCAGATGACGGCGTTGATGCGGGCGGCCTCGCGATCCTCGGCGTTGTAGGCCTTGACGTGGCGAATACCCTGGAAGATCTGCGACAGTTGCGATGTCAGGACGCCGAAATGGGCGTTGGTTTTGCCGGCCACCTTGCGCATCGACCGTGCCAGCCGCGCGACCGGCAGCAGGGCGACGGGGAAGACGACGGCGGCGATGAGCGCCAGTTGCCAGTCCTGATAGATCATGACACCGGTGAGGGCGATTACCGTCAGCACGTCCCGGCCCATGCCGGTCATCGTTTGCGAGACGGAGGCGTAGAGTTGCTGGACGTCGTGCGTGAATCGAGACACCAGCTTGCCGGACGCCATGTCGTGAAAATCCGTCAGGTCGGCACGGACGAGGCTGGAAAACATGCGGACCTGGAGTTCCGCTATGATCGACCGCCCGACATGATCCATCAGCACCGATTGAGCATAGGCGGCACAGCCTTTGGCAAAGAAGATGGCGAACACACCAATGGCCACCGGCACGAGCATATCTTCGCGGCGGTTGGTGAAGATATCGTCTATGATAGGTTCCATCATCTGCGCCATGCCAGCGGTCGCGGCGGCAACGACGATCATGCAGATCGTGGCGATTGCGATCGCGCCCAGGTGATTGCGAAGATGCTCGTCCACCAATCGGCGCACGAGGGGGATGGATGCCGTCGCGGGCGAACTGCTAAAATCTAGACGTGCCAATCGATGCGTCCGCTTGGGTCCATGGGGACTGGCAACCGCGTCGTCCGCTGGTTCCCGCTATCGGTGTGGATCACGGCGACTTCCGGTTGAATGGCGACTGTGTTTAAGGCTACCGTCGATCAGGCGTACCGATGCCAACGGCGCGTCATGGGATACACCAGGTCGGGTCCGTGAACAATACGGCGCCGCCACCCGAGGGAGAAAACGACCATGGCCGAAATGGCCCGAGGCGAATCGAGCCATGTATGGGACCGGGGATACCCGTCCAACGTCGACTGGCGCGCGCCGATCGAGACCAAGCCCGTGTTTCAGGTGCTGGACGAAACCGTCCGGCGTTTTCCCGATACCACGGCCGCCGATTTCATGGGCAAGACCTGGACCTATCGGCAATTGGGTGAATTCGTCGATCGGGCGGCGAAGGGTTTTCAGGCCATCGGTATCGGCAAGGGAACCAAAGTCGGGCTGTTTCTGCCGAACACGCCCTATTTCGTCATCGCGTATTTTGCGGCGCTGAAAGCCGGCGCTACCGTCGTCAACTTCAATCCGCTCTATGCGGATCGGGAAATCCGCCATCAGATCGATGACAGCGGGACCGAAGTGATGGTCACTCTCGATCTCAAGGTGCTTTACGACAAGCTGACGCCGATGCTGACCGGCACAACCCTGCGGAAGATCATCGTCGCGCCGATGGCCGGCATACTCCCCTTTCCGAAGAACTGGCTGTTTCCGCTGCTGAAACACCGCGACCGGGCGCACGGCATTCCGCGCGACGATCGCCATGTCCGCTGGAAGGATCTGGTCGGCAATGACGGGCGGTTCCGTCCGGTCGACATCGATCTGAACGATGTCGCGGTCCTGCAGTATACCGGCGGAACGACCGGTACGCCCAAGGGGGCGATGCTGACGCATGCCAATGTGTCGGCGAACATTCACCAGGCCGCCTTGTGGTTCGACGGTGCCGAGGAAGGCGGCGAGACGATGATGGGCGTTCTGCCGTTCTTTCACGTATTTGCGATGACCGTGGTCATGCTGCTGTCCGTCCGGATCGCTGCGCGCATCGTCATGATGCCCCGATTCGATCTCGTGGAATGCCTGAAGCTGATCCAGCAGAAGAGGGCGACGCTGTTTCCGGCCGTGCCGACCATTTATACGGCCATCAACAATCACCCCAATGTGTCTCAATACGATCTTACCAGCCTCAGGTTCTGCATTTCCGGCGGCGCGGCGCTGCCGGTCGAGGCCAAATCGACCTTCGAAACCAGGACCGGCTGCAAGCTGGTCGAGGGCTATGGCCTGACGGAAAGCTCGCCGATCGCCTGCGCCAATCCGCTGTTCGGCGTGAACAAGCCCGGTTCCATCGGTCTGCCGCTGCCGGGCACGGAGGTGCACATCATTTCGCTTGAGGACGGCCGCACATCAATGCCGATGGGCGAGCGCGGCGAGGTCTGCCTGCGTGGCCCCCAGATCATGACGGGCTATCTGGGCCGTGAGGACGAGACTGCGAGTACCCTGGTCGATGGCCTGCTTCATACCGGCGATGTCGGCTATCTGGACGAAGACGGCTATACCTTCATCGTCGATCGCATCAAGGATCTGATCATCGCCGGCGGTTACAACGTCTATCCCCGCACCGTGGAAGAGGCGATTTATCTGCATCCGGCAGTATCTGAGGTCGTGGTCGCCGGGTTGCCTGATCCCTATCGCGGTCAGACGGTCAAGGCGTATATCAAGCTTGGCGAGGGGGAGAGCCTGACGGCAGAGGATCTGAAGGTATTCCTGAAGGACAAGCTCTCGCCGATCGAAATGCCCAAACAGATCGAATTCCGCGACGAATTGCCGAAGACGATGATCGGCAAATTGAACCGCAAGGCATTGGTCGAGGAAGAGGCTGCCAAGGTGTCGTCCTGAGCACTCTCGACCGTAGCGGTGGTTCGCTGATGCGCACGCCTTGATTGACGCGGCGATTGACGCAGGTGCTCGTAGTCGCTACATTCCCTTTACGTAAAGGGAATGCGGATGCGGTATGGCAGCGTGCGCGTGTTCGAGAACGGGGGAAACGTGATTTCGATGACGATGGCGAAGACCAAAGTCGAACGCGAGGACGACCGGCCCGACGGCCGGACATGGTCGATCGGCGATCTGGCCGACGAATTCGGTCTTACGCATCGCACGATCCGGTTCTACGAGGACGAGGGACTGGTCACACCGGCACGAAAGGGAACCACGCGGGTCTATTCGCGCGCCGATCGCGCCCGGGTCAAACTTATCTGCCGGGGTAAGAGGCTGGGTTTTTCGATCGCCGAGATCGCGGAATTCCTGAAACTCTACGATTCCCGCGACCGGCAGATCGGCCAGATGCGCTTCGCCCTGGAACGGGCCCGCGATCGTATCGGGGCATTGGAGCAGCAGCTTGTCGACGTCCGGCAGACTTTGTCGGAACTGCGGGATATCGAGCAGGCGATCGTCGACCATCTACAGGAACAGGGGGCCGCGGACGCCGGCCGCCCGACAGGAGAGTGAACGATGCACCAGGATGTAGTCATCGCCGCCTACAGGCGTTCGCCACACCATTTCGCCCATAAGGGCGACCTGAAGACCGTGCGTCCGGACGATCTGATCGCCCGCGTGGTGCGGGTCATGGTCGACGATCTGGGTCTGGAGCCGGCGGATATCGAGGATCTGATCCTCGGCAACGCGTTCCCGGAAGGTGAACAGGGCTTCAACATGGGCCGCATGGTCGCGCTGATCGCCGGCCTGCCGCTGTCGGTCGGCGGCGTCACGGTCAACCGCTATTGCGGTTCGTCGATGCAGGCGATCCATATGGCGGCGGGCGCCATTCAATGCGGCGCGGGGCGGGCCTTTGTCTCTGCCGGCGTGGAAAGCATGAGCCGGGTGCCGATGATGGGCTTCAATCCGGCGCCGAACCCCGCGCTGGAGGAGCGTATGCCGGGGGCGTATGTCAGCATGGGCATCACGGCGGAAAATCTGGCGAAGAAATACGACATTCCGCGCCGGGATCAGCAGGATCTGGCGATCATGAGCCACGCGCGCGCCGCCAGGGCCGCTGCTGCCGGTTCCTTCAACGACGAAATCGTGCCAATCGAGACCAAAGCCGGCACCGTGGCTGCGGATGGAACCATCCGGCCGGAAACCACGCACGATGCCCTGGACAATCTGAAGCCGGCTTTCGACGCCGCCGGCACCGTTACCGCCGGCACCTCCAGCCCGCTGACCGACGGCGCGTCGGCGACCATCGTCTGTTCGGCGGCCTACGCCCGCGAGCACGGATTGCAGCCGTTGGCGAAACTGCGTTCGATGGCGATATCCGGCTGTGCCCCGGAGATCATGGGCATTGGCCCCGTCCACGCCGCGCAAAAGGCGATGGAGCGGGCGGGCGTGACACTTTCCGACATCGATATCGTCGAACTGAACGAAGCCTTTGCTGCCCAGTCACTGGCCGTCGCCCACGATCTCGGCCTGGACTGGGACAAGACCAATATCGACGGCGGCGCGCTCGCGCTCGGCCATCCGCTGGGCGCATCGGGCGCGCGGATCACCGGCAAGGCGGCATCGCTGCTCAAGCGCGAGGGCCGGTCGCTGGCGCTCGCCACCATGTGCATCGGCGGCGGTCAGGGCATCGCAACCGTTCTCGAGGCGATCTGACCGGCGGGAAAAGGAGCAAGGCCATGACAGTAAAGAAGGCGGCCGTGATCGGGGCCGGCGTCATGGGCAGCGGTATCGCCGCCCATCTCGCCAATGCCGGAATTCCCGTGATGCTGTTGGACATCGTGCCCGACGGGGCGGCCGACCGGTCGACCCTGGCCAGGGGCGCCATTCAGCGCATGCTGAAGACAGATCCCGCGCCCTTCATGTCGAAGAAGGTTGCCCGGCTTGTCACGCCCGGCAATACCGAGGACGACCTGCAATCGTTGTCCGATTGCGACTGGATCGTGGAAGCGGTGGTCGAGGATCCGGCGGTGAAGGCCGATCTCTATGCCCGGCTGGAACCGGTGATCAAACCCGAGGCCGTGGTGTCGTCGAACACGTCCACGATCCCGCTGTCGATCCTGACCCGGGGCCGATCCGACGCTTTCAAGGCCTCGTTCATGGTCACCCATTTCTTCAATCCGCCGCGCTATATGCGCCTGCTGGAGGTCGTCTCGGCGCCGGAGACCGACGCCGCCAAAGTCGCGATGATCCGCGATGTCGGCGACCGCCGGCTCGGCAAGGGCGTGGTGACCTGCAAGGACACGCCCGGTTTCATCGCCAACCGGATCGGGACGTTCTGGATTCAGGTTGCGATCAACGAGGCCATCGATCTCGGGCTGACCGTCGAGCAGGCGGATCAGATCGTCGGACGGCCAATGGGTGTGCCCAAGACCGGCGTTTTCGGTCTGGTCGATCTCGTCGGGCTGGACCTGATGCCCAAGATCGCACAGTCGTTGCTGACCACGCTGCCCGCGAACGACGCTTATCGGGCAATCTATCGGGTCGATCCGGTCATCGAGCGGCTGATCGCCGACGGCTATACCGGCCGAAAGGGCAAGGGCGGGTTCTATCGCCTTGAGCGTTCGGGCCCGGAAAAGGTAAAAGAGTCGGTCGATCTCCGCACCGGTGAGTTCTCACCATCGACGAAACCGCGGATCGAAGCCGTTGAGGCGACGAAAGCTACCGGCCTCGCCGGTCTCGTCGCCCATGACAGCGTCGAAGGCCAGTATGCCTGGCGGGTACTGGCGCAGACGCTGAGCTATGCCGCCGGCCTGGTGCCCGAGATCAGCGACACCATACACGGCGTCGATGAGGCGATGCGCCTTGGCTATGCGTGGAAATGGGGGCCGTTCGAACTCGCCGATATGATCGGTGCCGACACGCTGGCCGCCCGGCTTGAGGCCGAGGGATTCGCCGTCCCGCCCTTGCTGGAATTGGCCCGCGCCGAAGGGTTCTACAAGACAGTCGACGGCATTCTGCACGCTCTCCATCCCGACGGTGGCTATCGCCCGGTCCCCCGCGCCGAAGGCGTGCTGTGGCTGGACGATATCAAGCGGACGTCGAAGCCCTTGCTCAAGAACGGCTCGGCCTGCCTGTGGGATCTCGGCGATGGTGTCACCGGGTTTGAGGTGACGACGAAGATGAACGCGCTCGACGACCAGGTCATGGACCTGCTCGGCAAGTCGATCGCGCTGACCGGCCGCGATTACAAGGCAATGGTGCTTTACAGCGACGGCACCAATTTCTCCGTCGGCGCCAATCTCGGCCTGGCCCTGTTCGTCATCAATGTCGCGCTGTGGGATCAGGTCGAGCAACTGGTCGAGGGGGGCCAGAAGGCTTATCAGGCGATGAAATACGCGCCGTTCCCGGTCGTCGGCGCCCCCGCGGGTCTGGCCCTGGGCGGAGGCTGCGAGATGCTGTTGCATTGCGACGCGGTTCAGGCGGCGGGCGAATCCTATATCGGTCTCGTCGAAACCGGTGTCGGTCTTGTCCCCGGCTGGGGCGGATGCAAGGAGATGCTGCTGCGCCATATGGTCAATCCCAAACGCCCGAACGGCCCGATGCCGCCGATACAATCGGTGTTCGAGACGCTGGGCACGGCCAAGGTCGCGAAATCGGCCATGGAGGCGCAGGAACTGGGCTTTCTGCGGCCGACCGACGGCATCACCATGAACCGTGACCGCGTTCTGGCCGATGCCAAGGCCCGCGCGCTTGCCATGGTCCAGGCGGGCTATACACCGCCGTCGCCGCCGGAGGAAATTCGCCTGCCGGGACCGACGGCGCGCACCGGCATGAAGATCGCGGTCGACCAGATGGCGCTTGCCGGCGTGGCGACGCCGCACGACCGAGTGGTTGCCGACGCCTTGGCGCGGGTGCTTTCCGGTGGCGACACCGATATCACCGAGACCCTCGATGAAGACGCGATCCTGGCGCTGGAACGGGCGGCGTTTATGGAGATGGTCCGGCATCCGGCCACCATCGCCCGGATCGAGCATATGCTCGAAACCAACAAGCCGCTGCGCAACTGACGGGTCGGGTAAGGAGATCACAGCCATGCCGAGTTACAAGGCGCCACTCGACGACATCCGCTTCATCCTGGAAGACGTGCTGGATGTCGGCGCACTGGCCGAACTGCCGGGATACGAAGACGCCACGCCCGATGTCGTCGCCGCCATATTGGAGGAGGGTGCAAGATTCGCCGAGCGCGAACTGTACCCGCTGAACCGCGTCGGCGACGAAGAAGGGTGCACTTACGAAGACGGGACCGTACGCACGCCGGCCGGCTTCAAGGACGCGTACAAGGCGTTCGCCGAAGGCGGCTGGACGGCGCTGTCGTCGGACCCCGCCCATGGCGGACAGGGGCTGCCGAAGTCGGTGAACTTCGTGATGGAGGAGATTCTGTCATCGGCCAACATGGCGTTTGCCATGTATCCGGGGCTGACGCACGGCGCCATCAACGCGTTGGAAACGTTCGGCAGTGACGATCAGAAGCGCACCTATCTGCCGCCCATGATCAGTGGGCGCTGGGCCGGCACCATGTGCCTGACCGAGCCGCAATGCGGCACCGATCTGGGACTGGTCCGCACCAAGGCGACCGCCGACCCCGGTTTAGACGGCGCCTATCGCCTGACCGGGACCAAGATCTTCATCTCGGCCGGTGAACACGATCTGACCGAGAACATCGTTCATCTGGTGCTGGCACGGCTGCCCGATGCGCCGTCGGGCACCCGCGGTATCAGCCTGTTCGTTGTGCCGAAGTTCCTGCCCGAGGGTCAGGGCGACGATGCGACGCCCGGCGCGCGAAACGGCGTTCGCTGCGCGTCGATCGAGCACAAGATGGGGATCAACGGCTCGGCGACCTGCGTGCTGAACTTCGACGGCGCGCAGGGCTGGCTGGTCGGAGAACCGCATCGCGGCCTCAAGGCCATGTTCGTGATGATGAACGTCGCCCGGCTCGGCGTCGGGTTGCAGGGTCTGGGCATCGCCGAGGTCGCCTATCAGAATGCACTCGCCTACGCAAAGGACAGACGTCAGGGCCGGGCGCTGGACGGGCCGAAATCGCCCGATCAGCCGGCGGACAGCCTGATGGTGCATCCCGATGTCCGGCGCATGCTGCTGACCATGAAGGCGTTCAACGAAGGCGCCCGCATGATCGCATACGAGGTCGGACAGGCGATCGACGTTGCGGATCGTCACCCGGACGCCGAACGGCGGCGGGAGGCCGAGGCGTTCGTTTCGCTGATGACGCCGATCATCAAGGCGTATTTCACCGATATGGGCTTTGACTGCGCCAATATGGGCGTCCAGATCTTCGGCGGTCATGGTTATATCCGCGAATGGGGTATGGAACAGCATGTCCGCGATGCCCGGATCGCCCAGATCTACGAAGGGGCGAACGGCGTTCAGGCCATGGATCTGGTCGGGCGCAAGCTGCCCCAGGAGACGGGTCGCCTGCTCAGGTACTTCTTCCATCCGACCGAGGCGCTGCTTCGGTCCCACGCCGAAGACGGGCAACTTGCCGGTCTCGTCGGACCGCTGGCAAAGGCCTTCGGCAAGCTTCAGCAGGCGACCCTGATCGTCGCCCAGCGCGGGCTGAAGGATCCCAACGAGGCCGGTGCCGCAGCCAGTGACTATCTGAGGCTGTTTGCCCTGGTCGCCATGGGGCGGGCCTGGCTGCGCATGGCCGTCGTCGCGCACGAAAAACTGGCGGCGGGGACCGACAACCCCGGATTCCACGAGGCCAAGCTGGCAACGGCGCGGTTCTTCATGGAGCGGATGTTGCCGGAAGCCAATGGACGGTTCATCGCGATCATGAACGGCGGCGGAAGTATCATGGGGTTGGCCGATGACGATTTCTGATCGCGGCCGCGAGCGGTCTGCCTTGGTATGAACCTGTATATGCGATTGCTACGGGTGCTGGTGGCGGCTTTTCTGGGCCGGCCCGTGCGGGATGTCATGGCCGAGCGCCAATTGACGTTCCGTTGCTGGCCGCACGATCTGGACGGCAACTTCCATATGAACAACGGCCGGTTCCTCACTCTGATGGATCTTGGCCGTCTGGATCTGGTCGTGCGCGCCGGGTTCACCGGTTCGATGCGCAAGAATGGCTGGATGGCGGTGATCGGCGGTGCGATGATCCGCTATCGGCGCAGCATCGCCCCGTTCGAGCGCTTTCATCTCACCAGCCGTCTGATCGGCTGGGACGACCGCTGGTTCTATATTCGCCAGCGGTTCGAACGCGCCGATGGTACGCTGATTGCCGTGGCCCTGGTGCGCGGCGCGTATCGAACCCGCGATGGTGCGGTCTCCGTGCCCACCGTGATGCAAGCCCTCGGCCTGCCGGCGGAAAGCCCGGCCCTGCCGGAGGCTGTCGGGCATTTCGCGGCATCCGATGCGGTGCTGGGCGATATCGCATGATACGGGTTAGTTAGCCGGACGGTCGCCCGCGCCCGGTTACGATTCCGAAAATCCGAACGGCGAGCAGCATCGCCTGGCATCGTGTGCGTTCCAGCACGGTCAACGCCGGATCGTCGGCCCGACAGTACCAGTGATTGACACCAGTCACGCGCATGATGCGATAGCCCTGGTGCTGCAGATGCCGGCGAACCGTCTGATCTCGGCCGAAGCTGTTGTCTTCGAGAATCAGAAATCGTGGATTCCAACGGCTGAGGGAAAATCCGTTCAGCACGTTCAGCTCGTTGCCTTCGACGTCAACGCTGACGACATCGGCGCGGTCAAGGCCGGCATCGTGCAGGATGTCGTCGAGGCGGCGGGTCCGCACCTGAATGCGGCTAACGGCGCCAGTATGTTCGCCGATACGGGAATGAGCGGTGTTTTCGTTGTCCAGCGTTGCGATCGTCTCGCTGCCCTCGGGCACCAGAAAATCAGCTTGCCCCTCGGTCGTGTCCGCCGCGGCTTCAACGACGATGCAGGTCCGCCGGCGGCGGATCGCCTCGGCCAGCGCCGGGATCGGCTCCACGACCAGACAGGGCCAGCCGAGTTCCTCGAAATAGAGGCTCATGCTGCCGGTTACGCCGTCGTGGCCACCCACCTCGACGATGGTCGCAGGGCCGGCGCCGATGAGGGCGTGGAGTGCCACGTCCTCACCGAATTGCGCGCGCGAGCGCGGCCTTGCGCTCGCTTCTGTCACCGCCGCTGATACTGCGCGGCGCCGAACAGCACAGCCTTGGCACTGTCGTCCATCTGTGGCGACCGGAGTTCCTGAAGCAGACTAACGCCTTTCCCGGTTGCCGGGCGGGCTTCAATCTCCTGGAACCATCGCTTGACGTTCGGGAAGTCGTCATAGCTGTGGCCTTGGCGCTCGATCGTTCGTGCCCAGGGCCATGTGGCGACATCTGCGATGGTATAGGTGTCGCTGACCATGAAGCGTCCCTTGCCGAGTTGCTTGTCGAGAACATTATAGAGCCGACCAGCTTCGTTGGTATAGCGATCATAGGGGTAGTCGATTCGCTCGGGCGCATACTGCCGGAAATGGTGCGCCTGACCGAGCATCGGGCCGAATCCGCCCATCTGCCACATCAGCCATTGCAGGACTTCGTAACGTTGCCGTGGATCAGCGGGCAGGAAGCTGCTCTTCGTCTTTTCCGCCAGATAGATCAGGATAGCGCCGGATTCAAAGATGCTGATCGGTTTTCCATCAGGGCCGTCGGTGTCGACGATCGCCGGTATCTTGTTGTTCGGGCTGATCTCCAGGAATTCCGGCTTGAACTGGTCGCCGGCGCCGATATTCACGGGCACGACCTCGTAGGGGAGGCCCAATTCCTCAAGCAACATGGAAACCTTGAATCCGTTGGGCGTCGCCCAGGTATAAAGCGTAATCATACAGTGCCCTTTGTGTGTCCGGGAATTCACGGATGGGGATTGTGAAACGATGGCTGAATAGCCATTTGGGTGAATGCAAACGTGAAATGACATCGGGAAGGGCGTGTTTCAAGGGTCGGTTAACCCTCACGCCGGGCGGATTGCGGCGCGCGAAAGGCGACGAAGTTCATGCGGTGCGTGTAGAACCCTGTGTGTCGCGCTTTTGCTATCATGATGGTAGCGGGCGGGAGAATTCCCCTTCCCCGGACGCGCTGCGGCACGGACGTGACGCGGCGCTGATCCGGGGACCACACTATCAGCTCTCTACCGGTGCGTGTGGACCCCGGATGGTGCTTCGCACCTCGGGGGATGAGATAGGGGGCGGATGCTGCATTGACAAACACAGTTGCCAAACAGAGCTTCGCGCTTCCGGGGTGTGGAAGAGGCGAGTTTCCACCTTCTCCAATTCCCGTGCACGGCGCGTCACGAGAGTGGCGCGCCGGAGACCCGGGATCGGGTGCAGTAACTTCCAGCGGCGTATCGACAGAGGCTACAGCGCCTTTTCCAGTTCGGGCACGGCCGTGAACAGATCGGCGACCAGGCCATAATCGGCTACCTGGAAGATCGGCGCGTCCTCGTCCTTGTTGATGGCGACGATGACCTTGCTGTCCTTCATCCCGGCCAGATGCTGAATCGCGCCGGAGATACCGACCGCGATGTAGAGGTCGGGGGCGACGACCTTGCCGGTCTGGCCGACCTGATAGTCATTGGGCACGAAGCCGGCGTCGACCGCGGCCCGTGACGCGCCGATCGCCGCGTTCAGCTTGTCGGCGACGCCTTCCAGAATCTTGAAGTTCTCGCCTGATCCCAGACCACGGCCGCCGGAGATCACAACCCGTGCAGCCGTCAGTTCCGGCCGGTCGGAACTGCTGAGCTCGGCGCCGACATAGCGCGACAGTCCCGGGTCTTCGCCGGCTGATATCGATTCAATGGACGCACTGCCACCCTCGGCCGGAGCCGGGTCGAACGAGGTGCCGCGCACGGTGATTACCTTGGTGGCGTCGGAAGACTTGACCGTCGCAATCGCGTTACCGGCATAGATCGGCCGCTTGAAGGTGTCGGCGGATTCAACCGACTGGATCTCGCTGATCTGCTGCACGTCGAGAAGCGCGGCAACCCGCGGCATGACGTTCTTTCCGAAATTCGACGCCCCGGCCAGAACATAGCGGTACGAGCCGCTCTTGACCGCCGATACCAGTGTCGGCGCTGCGGTCTCGGCGAGGCTGTGCTCCAGATGGGCGGAATCGGCGCACAATACCTTGGAGACGCCGGCAATCGTCGATGCCGCCTTGGCCGCGGCGTCGCAGCCGGAGCCCGCGACCAGAACATGGATTTCCGCCCCGCCATCGGCTTCCGACAGCCGCTGCGCCGCGGTCACCGCGCTGAGCGTCGCTCCCGCGATCGCGCCGTCGGTATGTTCGGCAAATACCAGGATGCTCATGGATATTACCCTCTTCCTTCGGTCACGAAACCGATCAAATGACGCGCGCGTCGTTGCGCAGCTTGTCCACCAGTTCGGCCACGTCCGCGACCTTGACGCCACCCTTGCGCTGGGGCGGTTCCTCGACCTTCAGCGTTTCGAGCCGGGGCGCGATGTCGAGCCCGAGATCGGCTGCCTGACGGCTGTCGATCGGCTTTTTCTTGGCCTTCATGATGTTCGGTAGCGAGGCGTAGCGTGGCTCGTTCAGGCGCAGATCGGTGGTGATCACCGCCGGCAGCTTCAGCCAGACCGTTTCCAGTCCGCCATCGATCTCGCGGGTCACCGTCACGCCGTCGTCCGAGGGCTCGACCCTGGATGCGAACGTGCCTTGCGGCCAGCCCAGCAGCGCGGCCAGCATCTGGCCGGTCTGATTGCTGTCGTCGTCGATCGCCTGCTTGCCCAGGATGACGAGTTGCGGGTCTTCTTCGTCGACCAGCGCCTTGAGCATCTTTGCCACGGCCAGCGGCTGCAATTCCGCGTCATGCAGGATGTGGATGCCGCGATCGGCCCCCATTGCAAGACCGTTGCGCAATGTTTCCTGGCACTGTTGCGGCCCGAGCGAGACGACCACGACTTCCGTCGCGACACCGGCTTCCTTCATCCGGATCGCCTGTTCCACCGCGATCTCGTCGAACGGGTTCATCGACATCTTCACGTTGGCCAGTTCTACGCCGGTCTGATCGGACTTGACCCGAACTTTCACGTTGTAGTCTATCACCCTTTTGACGGGCACCAGGATCTTCATCCGTCACACTCCTCGTGGTGGCGTATCGATTACGGTCCGCCGGACAGCCACCGCCAGACCGCCCCCGCCTGACGGGGCTCGCATTCATGGCCGGCAATGTTCCGCGTCGGCGGACCGAAGTCAACGGTTCGAGCGACATCTTCGGCCCGTTTTCCGACACGGACGCCCGCCGCCGCAGCACTATGGCGCTGTCAGGGAATCCAGGCAGGTTTGAAAGATCGGCGCGCACTGGCCAAAGCGGCTGGTGCCCGATCCGCCGGCGGTGTTATAGGCCACTTGCTGAACGATGCCGTTATGAAGCGTCACTGTTGCCTCGCAACTGGAATAGCGGGTCTGAGCACCCAGCGGTACCGCAAAACCGGCGCCGAACCCCACACTGCCGCCCGTCGCCGCCGAGGCGCCCAGGCTGACGCGGCTCTCCACCCTGTCGGTGCGGAATGTCATGAACTCCGTCGGGCCGTCGACACGGCTTCGCACCGGCACGCCGGCACAGCTGACCAGCTGGGCTTCCGGCATACCCACCAGCAACTGACGGGCAGCCATGGCCCGCTCGACCTGCGGACTGGCGCATGAGCCCACAAACATGGCGGCGCCGACGGCGAAAAGCAGAACTGTGACACGGCCCATCCTCTGCTCCCTAAGCTGCCAAATCGCGCCCCTGTCTAAAGTGACTCATTCATCAGTGTTCGAATTGAGGCGGTCATGGTTTCCGCGTCCAGTTCGATCGGGAATATGCCCAGATTCTCGCCGTCCGGCCCCATCAGATAGGTAAAAGTCGAGTGGTCCATGGTGTATTCCTCGAACCGGTCGTTCTCGACGCGCTGGTAGAATACCCGGTAGGCAGAGGCGATTTCCTCGACCTGTTCCGGCGATCCCGTCAGTCCGGTGATGTCCGGATGAAACAGATCGACGAAATCGGCCATCGCCTCCGGTGTGTCGCGCTCCGGGTCGATGGACACGAACAACGCGTTCAGATCCTCGGCGTCGTCGCCCAATTGGTCGAGAACGCGCGAAATGGTCGACAATTCCTGAGGGCAGATGTCGGGGCAATAGGTAAACCCGAAAAACAGCAGCATGAACTCGCCCTGCATGTCACTGCTGGAGACCTCCTGCCCGGTGTGGTCAACCATGGTGAACGGGCCGCCGATCTCCGGGCTTGAAGCGACCGTCTGGGACTGGGCGTTCGGGCCGGCTGTGCGGTCGGGCAGCGAAATATAGGCGACGATCGCCGCGACGATCAGTGTCGGGATGGACAGGATGGCGATTCGGATCAGGCGTTTGCTCATGATACTCGATTATTTCGAATGGGAAGGTTCGGTTCGGCGCCGGTCGTAAGATAGTGCTTGAGAGCGTCTGGCCCCTTGACGATACTGTAGCCTCCCCGCCGCCCGGCGGCAAAGGGGGCGGCATGCCGCAGCGCGCCGGCCATTTGGGAAAAGAGGGTGATCGTATGACCAGGGGGTTCAAATCGGTGTGGGGCGAAAAACCGTCGACCCGGCGCGCGCCATCCGCCACGACGGCGGGTACCGACGCGGAAAGCGGTAATGACGGCGGTGGCGAAGACGGCGGCATCGGCCAGGCGCTCCATGCACTCGACGCCATGTTCAAGCGCGGGCTGATCCCGGAGGAAGAATACCGCCGCCGCCGGGCGCAGATCGAGGCGGGCAAGGTATCGCCCGACGACTGACCGGCGATGGACCGACGGCGTCCTGTCGACCATCACAGAATTGCCAGCAACAGCAGCGGCAGCAACAGGAACATCATCAGCGTGGAGACGACGACGACGCCGGCGATGTCCTCGGCCGGGCCGTTGTAGCGCGCCGCCATAAGATAGTTCAGCACTGCAGCCGGCATCGAGCACTGGATAATGACGATACCGGCTTCCATTGGACCCAGATCCATGAGGTAGGCGAGCGCGAACCCCGTCGCCGCGCCCAGGCCCAGGCGCACACCGCTTATGGCAAATGCCCGGCCCAGATTCCGGACTTCCAGCCCGGCAAGGGAAACGCCCAGCGAAATCAGCATGATCGGGATCGTCATGCCGGCAAGCAGCCCGGTGGTATTCGCCAGCCACACCGGCGGGTCCACCTGGAACGCGATGAAGCCGACCGCGACGACAATGGCGATGATGGCCGGAGAAGTGACGAGCGTCCTGATCGAGAACCTTCCGGACGCCAGACTGACGCCGACGGTGAAATGGGCGAAGGTGCCCGAAGCCGAGAAAACGACCGCCAGCGCCAACCCCGCCTCGCCATAGGCGAAAAGAGCGATCGGCAGCCCCATATTGCCGACATTGGGCAGCATGACCGAGGGCAGGAACGCCCGCACGGGCTGCCTCATCGCGCGAAGCAGCAGCGCCCCGACGAGCCCGAAGATGGTGAACGCCATCAGAGCCACCAGCGCCATGACGCCGAAATCGTCGAGCGCCAGATCGTGCGAGGTCAGCGCGGAAAATGCCAGGCACGGTGTCCCGACACTGAATATCAGACGCGAGATAAACGCCGTCTCGTAACGATAGCCGAGTTTCGACCACGCGACGCCGATTGCAACGCAGAGAAAAACCGGAACGAGCACCGGCGCCAGAATGGAAATGACGTCAATCATGGACATTCCTTCGAGCCGACAGAGATCTCGCGGCGGTGCGGCGTGCTGCAGCGCAACAACATTTGGATGGACTCATTATCGGCAATCGCGGAAGACTTAAAGACATTTGATGCCGGCCTGACCCGGCTAGACTTATGCCGCGTTCCTGCCCGCTTCATGCATGGATCCTGTACCGCCACCTGCTATGGTGCTTGTTGCCAATAGGGGGGAATATAGTTCATGATCAATCCTTAAGGCTTCTGTACCAGAGATTTCCGCAACCTCTCGGCGTAGGTGGCGTTATCCGATGTTCATAGACGGCGCGCACTGCCTGGCCGGCAACCCGGCCCAGCTTCACTACGGTGTCTGCGTCACGGATATCGATGGCGACGGCGCGTTCGAGATCATCGTCACCGGATTCGGCTGCCCGACCCAGGTATTGAAATGGGACGGCGCGGCGCTGTTCGACGTTGCCGATGCTGCAATCGCCGATCCGGAAAGCCGCTCTATCGGCATCGCGGCGGCGGATATCGATGGCGACGGCCTCGAAGAGGTCTACATCCTCAATACCGATACATTCGCCGGGCCCAAGCGGCAGGGCGACCGGTTGTTCAGCCGGATCGGCGGCGAATTGACCGATATCTTCCGGCTGAGCGAAAATCGCGGTGTTCGCAACGTGACCGCCGGGCGCTCCGTTGCGGCGCTGGATCGGTACGGCAATGGGCGGTACGGGTTCGTAGTGGCGAATTACGGCGGCCCGTTCCGTCTCTACGAAGCGCCCGATCCGCCATGGCTCGTGGATATGGCGGGGCAGGCGAGGATCAATGTGATTGCAGGGGGGCGGGGGCTGGTCACGGCGCCCCTGTTCGGCACCGGAACCGATATCTTCGCTGCCACCGAAAACGGCGCCAATCTTCTGTTCCGAAACGACGGCACCGGCCGGTTCGACGAGGTCGCTGCGGAAATGGGACTATCGGATCGACTGACCCATGGCCGTGGTGTGGTCGTCTTCGACCCCCCGGACGCAGCGCGGTGCGGGTTCGCACCAGGACTGGCCCCGGTTCTCGCCCCGGGGCTCGCATATGTGAACTGGGAAGGGGTCAATCGGCTTTACCATCGCAGTTCTGACGGCCGTTTCATCGATCGGGCGCCGGCGTCCTTCATGGTACCCGGGCGCGCACGGACCGTCATCGCGGCGGATTTCGACAATGACGGTTTTCAGGAAATCTTCGTGAACAATATCGGCCAGCCGAACAAGCTGTTCGCATGGCGAAACGACGCCTGGTGTGCCGTGGACATCGGCGCGGCCGCCGAGCCGCGCGGTCTCGGCACCGGGGCGGCCGTGGCCGATATCGACGGTGATGGACGTCTGGAACTTCTGATCGCTCATGGCGAAGCCGGCGCGCAGCCGCTGACGCTCTACCGGGCTCGTGACCGCGACCACAACTGGATCCGGATTGCGCCATTGACGGCGGCGGGGGCGCCGGCGCGGGGGGCGAGCGTGCTTTGCGACGCCGGCGGCCGGCGTCAGCATCGGGTTGTCGATGCGGGCAGTGGATATCTGTGTCAGATGGAGCCTGTGGCCCATTTCGGGCTGGGGGCCGTGGCGGCCGTCGAACGGGTCGAAATCATCTGGCCCGATGGTGTGCGCAGTGTCCTGGAGGCACCGGAACCCGGTCGCCAACACCGGGTCGCCTATCCGGATAGTCAGCCGCGGATCGGCTCGGGGCCGGCGATCTCAGGCCGTCGCTTGTCCGATTGACCTCCCGGCTTGACGCCGCAACGGGGGTTGGGCAAACAAGCGGGCATGGCACGAAACTTTCAGCGGCGGGTCGAGGATTTCGTCTGTGCACACTGTGGCACGGCCGTAACCGGCGACGGATATACGAACCACTGCCCGTCCTGCCTTTGCAGCCTTCACGTCGATATCCATCCGGGAGACCGGGCGGCGGCTTGCGGCGGCCTTATGGAGCCGATTGCCGTCGAACAGCGTGGGCCCGGTTTCGTTATCGTCCACCGGTGCCGGCGATGCAAATTCGAACGGACGAACCGCTGCTCGGCGAACGACGATCTGGACGGAATTCTGGCGGTAATGCGGGCGCGGTTTCACAGGCTGGACTGAAACCAGGATCGGCCGCGGCGGTTCAGGCCACGCGCTTTCCCGCCGCCCATACCGACCGGATGATCGGTCTGTCCTGGACGAGGTCGAATATCACAATATCTGCCCGTTTGCCGGGCGCGATCCGCCCTCGGTCGCTCAACCCGGCAACATCGGCCGGGGTGGCCGTGACCGTCGCGATTGCCTGCTCCAATGGCCAATGATAGGGCGCCTGGGTCAGCCGCATGGCGCCTGCCAGCAAGCTGATCGGGATGTAATCCGACGACAGGATGTCGAGCAGCCCGTCCGCGGCCAGATCGCCGGCAGAGATGTTGCCGGTATGGGATCCGCCGCGGATCAGATTGGGCGCCCCCATCAGGATTTTCATTCCGTGATCGCGGGCTGCGCTGGCGGCTGCAAGTGTGGTCGGGAATTCGCTGACCACGGCGCCGGTTTCGGCCGCCTCGCGGACATGGGCGGGCGTTTCGTCGTCGTGACTGGCAACGGGAAAGTGCCGTTGCTGCGCCAGTTTGGCCAGCCGGGCGCGGTTGGGGGCGGCATGATCGCGGGCAAGCGCCTGACGGCTGCTGATCTCGGCGTCGAGTTCCGCGTCGGTGGCGTTGAGCGATTTCCGGTGGATTTCCCTGAACAGATCCAGATCGGCGAACTGTCGTTGACCCGGCGTATGGTCCATGATCGACAGGAACTGCACCAGCGGGTTGGCCAGATGCGGTTCCATGAGGTCGAACAGGTCCGGGTCGGGCACCTCACACCGCAGATGGATGAAATGCGTGGCGCGCAGCGTTCCGGCTTCGGCGGCGGCGGTCAACCCCTCGACCATCGGTCCGATGACCTTGTGCCGGCTTCCCCGATCGCGGCCGCCGACCATTGCCAGGGCATCGAACACGGTGGTGATACCCGACATGACGATCTGTCCGTCATGGGCGACGGCGGCGGAGAACGGGTCCCACAGAACCCAGGATCGCGGCTGGACGTGGCGTTCCAGTGTGTCGGTGTGCAGTTCGATCAGACCCGGTATCAGATACGCCCCGCCCAGATCCTCGGCCGCCGGATCGGCCGTCGGCTTGTCGTCGACGTCGATGATCCGTCCATCGGCGATCGCCACGGTCCCGGAGCGAAGGATCGAGCCGGGATCGGCGATGACGGTGGCGTTCGTGAGAATCGTGTCCGGTTTCATCCTTCGGTCGAACTCCAGCATGACGGGACCGGCAGTGGCCCCGTGATGGGTATTGAGGTCGGGAAACTAGTAGGAGTCGGGCGGATCCGGAAGCAGCGAGCGGGCCCGGCGGATCGATTCCGGCTGAACGCCGGCATTCTCGCAGAAGGTCATGAGATCCGGCTCGTGCTGCATCAGGAAATCCATCGCGCCCGCCAGAGTGCTGCGGTTTCGAATTGCCGTGGGCAGATCGTCGGACGTCAGACCCGTCAACGACAGGAACCGCAGAAGCAGATGCTCCTCCGCCACGATGTGCATGATGACCTTATAGGCGAGGACGTCCGCGTCCTCCGTCGTCATGGATGTACGGGACGGGTGCGCTGATCGCATGGCGGACCGCTCCTTGGAACCATTGGCCGAGACCGTCGCAATGATTGCGTTTGATCAGGGGTAAACACTTCCGCTTCGAATTGGAAGGGGCGCGTTCCCGGGAACCAAACGATCCGACGGGTTGTTGTTCCTCTGAACGGGTTGCGGCTGCACCCCGCTTGAGGGAAAGGTATTGGCGAGCCGCTGCGATGCCCAGAAAATTATTGTCGATAGGTAACGTGGAAACCGGGCGTCCCTTGTCTCCGGGGTCTCAAACGACGACGTCCGGAATGCGGGAGTCCGGAATGATCCTGCGGATCGCCTTGTTGTCGGCTGCGGCCGTTTTTCTGATGGTCATCGCCGGTCAGGCCATTCTTGTCGTGACGGCCGGGGCATTGCTCGCCGTCTTCCTGAATGCCATGACGATTGCGATCATGAATCGCAGCGGCCTCGGACGAGGCGCCGCACTCAGTGTCGTTCTGGTTTGTCTTTTTCTGGTACTGGCGCTGTTCGCTTTGCAGATCGGCCCCGAGGTCACACTTCAGGTCAACCAATTGCTCTCGGTGACCCAGGCCACGATCCAGGACCTTCAGACGGCGCTGGCCGAAAGCAACTGGGGCGATTCGATCGAGGCGGACTGGGAAGGCGCCGTTCAGCGCCTGTTCACCGAAGCTTTCAATATTTTCGGCCATATCACGGGGGTTGCCAGTACGACGTCGCAGGTAATCGGCGGCATGATCGTCATCGGTTTCATCGGTCTCTACGGCGCCGCCGAACCCGGCACCTATCGGCGTGGTGTGGTGTATCTGTTTCCGCTGGAGCGCCGGAACCGGATCGATGAGGTCATGTGCCTGCTCGGACGAACGCTGGGCCGATGGTTGTTCGCACGGGCGCTGTCGATGCTTATTGCAGGCGGCCTGACCTGGATCGGTCTGATCCTGCTCGACATACCGCTTGCCCTGACGCTTGCCGTCATTGCCACGCTGCTGACCTTCATTCCCTATCTGGGGCCGATAATCGCGGCCATTCCCGCCATCATCGTCGGCGTCGGCGAGAGCTGGGCCGATGCGGCTTATGTAACGTTGCTGTACGCAGTCGTGCAAACGGTCGAAGGCTATATCATCACGCCGCTGCTGCTGCGCCGCACCATCGCAATGCCGCCGGCACTGACTTTGGCAGCACAGATCATCATGGGCGTGATGTTCGGGTTCATGGGCATTGCGCTCGCGATGCCGCTGTCGGTCGTCGGGCTGGTCCTGGTCCAGAAGCTCTATATCGAGGATGTTCTCGGAGACGAGCCGTTCCCCGAAACCGACGTCAACGGGGGGGCGTTCGGTTCCGTGGGCGTCGATCCGCTTGGACCCAGGGCGCCGGAACCCGAGGCCGCGCGAGTCGATCCATCGGTTGGGGAGCCGGGAACGATGCCCGATCAGGCGGCGGCATCCCGGATGGAAAGCTGATCCCAGACATCGCGAAGCGCCTCGACGACCCGCGCCATCTGTGTGTCGTCGTGGAACGGGCTGGGCGTCAGGCGCAACCGTTCCGTTCCACGGGGCACCGTCGGATAGTTGATGGGCTGGACATAGATCCGGTGGCGGTTCAGCAACTCGTCGCTGGCCTGTTTGCATAGCCGCGGATCGCCGACCAGAACCGGAACGATATGACTGGCTGACGGAATCACCGGCAGTCCGGCGTCCGCCAGCATCGATTTCAGCGTCCGGGCGCGTTCCTGGTGGCGCAGACGCTCTTCGTCGCTGTTTTTCAGATGGCGGACGCTGGCCAATGCTGCAGCGGTGACTGCAGGCGGCAACGCGGTCGTGAAGATGAACCCCGGTGCATATGACCTTATGACGTCGACCAGCGATGCAGACGCGGCGATATAGCCGCCCATGACGCCATAGGCTTTGCCCAGCGTTCCCTCGATGACGGTCAGACGATCCATCAGGCCATCGCGCTCGGCCACGCCGCCGCCACGCGGTCCGTACATGCCGACGGCATGAACCTCGTCCAGATAGGTCATGGCGTTGTGTCGGTCCGCGACATCGCAGAGTTCTGCGATCGGCGCGATATCGCCGTCCATCGAATAGACGCTTTCGAAGGCGACGAGTTTGGGACGGTCCTTCGGGTACCGGCTCATGAGGCGGTCGAGATCGTCAGGGTCGTTGTGCTTGAAGATGTGACGTTCGGCCCCGGACTGGCAGATGCCCTGTATCATGGATGCGTGGTTCAGCGCGTCGGAGAAGACGACGCATTCCGGCACCACTTTTGCCAGCGTGGAGAGCGTAGCCTCGTTCGAGATATAACCGGAGGTAAAGAGCAGCGCGGCATCCTTGCCGTGCAGATCCGCCAGCTCACGTTCCAGCGCGACATGCAGGTTGTTGGTGCCGGAGATGTTGCGCGTTCCGCCGGCCCCGGCGCCATATCGCTTGACGCCGTCCATCATCGCCGCGAGGACGTCGGGATGCTGACCCATGCCGAGATAGTCGTTCGAACACCAGACGGTGACGTCGCCGCCGTCCAGGCCGTGATGTGCGGCACTTGGGTAGCCTCCCGCCCGCCGCTCCAACTCGGCGAAGATACGATAACGTCCTTCGGTTCTGAGATTTGAAATCGCACGTTCGAACAGGGTATCGTAAGTCATCGCCAAGCCAGCCTCGAAACATGATTGGGACCATCGACCGGACACGGCAGACAAACGCTCCCCAACCCGATCCGACAGTCCATATCCGATGATCCCGGGCTTTTCCGCCCATTGCATCCCAATCACACCATAAACGGAATAGTTCCCGGACGCCATGATGAGGAGACGCCCCCCCAAAGACCTTTCGCGCGGCAAGGTGTCGCCGCGATCCCGGCCTTCGTCGTGCCGATACGTGGTGTTCAACAAGCCGTTCGGCATACTCAGCCAGTTCACCGATGCCGACGGTCATTCCGGACTGTCGGGATTCGGGCTGCCGCCGAACGTCTATGCCGCCGGCCGCCTGGACCGGGACAGCGAGGGGCTTCTGCTGTTGACCGACGACGGGCCGCTTGTCAACCGGTTGCTGTCGCCTGCCTCGGCGCATGAGCGCACCTATTGGGTTCAGGTCGAGGGCGTTCCCGACGATACGGCGCTGGCGCGGCTGCGTGAGGGTGTTACCGTTCAGGGCCGCCGGACGCGTCCGTGCCGAGCGGCGAAGCTGAACGATCCGCCGTCGCTGTGGCCGCGCAATCCGCCAATACGCTATCGCGCCGAAATCCCCGACAGTTGGCTCGAACTCGTCCTGACGGAAGGCCGCAACCGTCAGGTTCGGCGGATGACGGCGGCGGTTGGCCATCCGACCTTGCGGCTGGTGCGGGCCGCGATGGCCGGCCTGGCCCTCGGCGTTCCGCCGATCGGCGACCTCGCGCCCGGCCAGTGGCGCGAGATTGCGCGTCATGATATCGGCGTGACCTGATCTCAGCCGCGCCGGGCGGTGCCCTTCTGTTTTGCGCACACCGGTGCGATGCGGGTCAGGGCATCGCCCACCAGCGCCCGGCTGTTTGCGGTCAGGATCGACTCGGGGTGAAACTGGACGCTCTCGAAATGGGCGCCGCGCACCGCGTGAACATGGCCGGTGACACCGTCGGCGGCAATCTCGACGGCCGGAGATGCCGACGCTGCTGCATCTGCCAGGGCTGCAAAGGTATTGTAGAAGCCCACCCGTTCCGGCTGCCCGAAGTAATCGATAACCTCCTGATGGCCCTGGCTTGCATGTTCCTTCCGGGCAATCGGCATGCCCAACCGCCGGCACAGCACCTGATGTCCCAGGCACAGCGCATAGAATGGTCGCTGATCCGCCAGCAACGATTCAACGACACCATTCATGCGGGCGATCTTTGGCGCGTGATCGTCAGCCGGGTCGCCAGGACCGGGGCCGACGATGACGATGTCGGCATCGGCGGCCAGGCTGAAATTCTCGTACCGGTCAATGGTGACTGACAGCCCGAGCGTGCGCAGCAGATGGGCCAGCATGCGTGTGAAGCCGTCCTCATTGTCCATGATCTGGACGTTAAGCCCTTCCAGTGCCGGATGGCGCTGTGGGTGGGCGCTCTGGTCCTCCATCCAGAACCGGGACAGCGTCGCGTTGCGTGGTGCCAGCGCGGCGGTGATGCCCGGATCGCCAAGGGCGGCGCCCAGGGCATAGCCGGGCCGGGCACCCGCCGGGGCGGCGCCCAGCGCGGCCAGCATGCCGCCTGCCTTGGCCAGCGTCTCCTTGGTTTCAGAGGCAGGATCGCTGTCGCGGACGACGGTTGCGCCGGCGCCGATCCGGACGCGGCCATCGGCGTCGATTTCGGCCGTGCGGATCGTGATCGGCGCGTCCAGGGTGTCGCCTCCGGCGGCGTCCCGGCCGATCAGCGCCATGACCGCGGCATAGTAGCCCCGCGACGTGGTTTCGTAGCGGTCGATGATCCGACACGCGTTCTCGACCGGGCTGCCGGTGACGGTCGCGGCGTACATGCTTTCGCGCAGCAGATCGATGATGTCCCGGTCGCTGCGTCCTTCCAGCAGGTATTCAGTGTGAATGACCTTCGACATTTCCTTGAGCAGGGGGCCGATGACCCGGCCGCCCGAGGTGCAGAGGTCGGCCATCATCTTGAGTTCCTCGTCCACCACCATCAGCAGTTCGAAGATTTCCTTCTCGTCCTTCAGGAACTCGGCCAGCGCGGGCACGGCGCTATTGCGGTCGTGCTCCGTTTTGCGGAACGTGCCGCTGATCGGGTTCATACTGACCAGGCCGTCGCGATAGGATATGTGGCGCTCCGGCGTGGCGCCGATGAAGCATTTCTCGCCGGTCCAGGTCAGAAACGTCCAGTAGGCCCCGGTTTCGTTTTCCAGCAGATGGCGAAAGATCGACAACGCCGTTCGTATCGAAAAATCTTCGATCCTCGCTTCATAGGTGCGCCGAATGACGAAATTGGCCCCTTCGCCGCGGCCGATTTCGTCGGTAATGACATGGCCGACCGCGTCGGCATAGCTTTCCTCGCTCTCGATGAAGCCGCCACCGGGCGCCAGCGAAACGGCGAGGTTGGGCAGTAGCTCGATCAATTCGGCGGTTGGAACGGCGTCGCGGGCCTCGATTTCGAGGCAATGGATCGGCTCGCCGTCGCTCTTGGCGACAAAGCCGCGTTCGCGGATCTGGTGGAACGGGATCATGCTGATCGTGTCGAAGCACTCGGCGCCGGAGCCGGTCTTTCGCGGAATCGCGTCCAGTCGGTCGAGCGCCAGATGGCGTCCGGAAAACACGTGGACGGCCTCTTCGCCTTCGCGGCGCAAGAGGCAGAAAGGGCGGTTGGCGGCAAGCGCCGCTTCCAGGGTCTTTGACATCGTGGATACCTGTCGAAGAGATTTGCGTCGCCGGTCGGCGGCGGAAGCGGGGATGATCAGTTCGGCGTGCCGTCGGTCGGTCCGGATGCGGCCGGCCCGCCTGTCCTTCATCCTCGGTCATTGCCGCCGATACCGAACACCGGAAGTCGGAATTCAGGCGGGCGCGCGACGCCATCGTTTCCCGTCAATGCCAGACCAGCACCACCAGACCGGATGGGCGGCGGTCGGTGCTGCGGGAACGGGTTTCGGCATGACAGGGTTTGTCGACATGGTCTTTCCGTATAAGGGCCATGGTGGTAGGGCTAAGGTGACCGGGCCTGGAACATCCAGGGCCAAAGCGCGTCGGTGCTCCGGGTCGATAGGCGCGGGGCGACGGCAGCACCGTCACGACTTGTCTGATCTCTCTGTCCAGGTCGTCGTCAATTCAGGGTAGAAGGCTTTCTAATGGCGTACCGTTCAAGTGCCTCGGCAAATGCGGTACTCAGGCAACAGGATGATCCGGCCGGGAACGGCTTTCAAGACATTTCTGGGCGCTGGTCTCGGCGCGGGATACTACTGGGAGATCGGGCATGAGTAAGGGAATATTGCTGGTCGGTTGTGGCAAGATGGGTGGCGCGCTGTTGCGCGGCTGGTTGGCCGATCCGGCCTTCGGCGACGTCACTGTGGTCGATCCGGTTGCCGCCGATCTGCCCAGGGACGACCGGCTGACGGTCGTGTCCGACTTTGGCGGAGTCCGCGACCCGGCCTCGGCGGCGCTTGTCGTTCTGGCCGTCAAACCGCAGGTGATGGCGGACGTTCTGCCTGCCTATGCCGGACTGGCAACGGCTGAGCGCGTCTTTCTGTCGGTTGCGGCCGGCAAGTCGATCGATTTCTTCCGGCGCATTCTCGGGGCCGAGGCGCGGGTCGTCAGAGCCATGCCCAACATTCCGGTAGCGCTCGGACAGGGCGCTTCGGGGCTGTTCGCGGGGCCGGGCGTCGACGATGCTCAGATCGCCCTTTGCGACCGCGCGATGCGCGCCGCGGGTTCCGTCGAATGGGTCGGAGACGAGAAACTTATCGATGCCGTCACGGGTGTCTCCGGCAGCGGTCCGGCCTATTTCTTTTATATGGTCGAATGCCTGGCTGCCGCCGGCCGAAAGCAGGGCCTGTCGCCGGAGGTTGCCGACAGGCTGGCGCAGCGTACCCTGTGGGGGGCGGCGTCGATGGTCGAGCAGGGCGATGAGACACCGTCGGTTCTGCGAAAGAATGTCAGCAGTCCCGGTGGAACGACTGAAGCGGCGCTCGGGGTCCTGATGAAGGATGGCGGCCTGGAAAGCCTGATGGACGAGGCGGTCGCCGCGGCTGCGGCAAGGGGCCGCGAACTTTCCGACTGACGGGTGTCGTGGCAACTAAAGGATACTGAACCTATGGCTAAATCCACCGACCCTTCGGAAAAGCTCGTCGAGGCTGCGCTGGATATTGCGGCAGAGCAGGGCTGGCGGCGCGTAAGCCCGGCTGGTGCCGCGGCCCGGGCCGGGCTGGGAATTGCCCATGCCTATGACTGCGCCGGCGATCGGGGCCGCTTGCTGGCGCTGATCGTCCGGTCGGTCGATCTGGCCGTTCTGCGTCGGATCGACGTCGAGGACGAGGATCCGGCCCGGGAACGGCTGTTCGACGTCTTGATGACGCGGTTCGACGTGCTCAATGAACACCGCGATGCCTTTCTGTCGATTCTGCTGGAACTGCCTGAATCGCCGGCTGTGGCCCTGTGTTCGGTGCCGCGGCTGGAGACGTCGATGCGGTGGATGCTCGAAGCGGCAGGAATTGAGGCGCGCGGCGTCGCGGGCGGAGCGACGGTCAGGGGGCTTTGCCTTTTGTGGATTGCCGTCCTGCGGGTTTGGGCCGCCGACGACAGCGCCGACATGGCCAGGACGATGGCCGCCCTCGACCAAAGGCTTTCCCAGGCCGAGCAGTGGGCGTCCAGCCTGACGCCGCGTCTGGAAGCGCTCGACCGGTTCTTCGTGCGGGCCGCAGAAACTGCCCGGAGCCGTGGAAAGCGCAAGGTAGACTCCGGCCCGACCGACGAACTTCAAGCCTAGCGTGCGGTTTGCGCCGGTGTGCCGGTTGGTTGGCCGGGTGTGCCAATCGGGGGCTACGTTGCTGATACGGCTTGAATTTTCCAGCCTTGCGGGCGGAGCGCATCGGCTATGTTGCACTGCACAACAAAACCCGTTGACATATTGTAATGGGATGCGCATCTTCGTGGAGTGTTGCGATGCAATATCGCCAGGTACAGGAGAATTTCAAGATGGCCAATCAAACCAATCCGTTTAGCGAAATGGACGTCACCAAGATGATGGGCGCCTTCCGCATGCCGAACGTCGACATGGAATCCATGATGACCACCCATCGCCGGAACGTCGAGGCGATGACCAAGGCCAATCAGGTTGCCATCGACGGAATGCAGACTCTTGTTCAGCGGCAGATGGAAATCGCCCGCCAGAACATGGACGATGCCATGATTGCGGCCCGCGACATGATGGCCACGAACGGAACCGACGGTGTTTCCAAGCAGGCCGACACGGCAAAGGCGCAGTTCGAGCGCATGCTGGGCCAGATGAAGGAAATGAGCGACATTCTTTCGAAGTCGCAGTCGGAAGCCGCCGATGTGGTCAATGCCCGCATCACCTCCATGATGGACGAAATGAAAACGACCGCCGCTTCGTTCAACGACGCGGGCAAGGAAGCCGGCAAGAAGGCCAACTAATCTGGCTGAAAGCGCTTCGGACGCATAGCGTCCGTCAAGCGCCCGCACAGCGGACATGGAGCCGGGATCATCAAGGATGATTCCGGCTTGAATGTTTGCGCCTCTTGATTCCCGCCGGCTGTCCGGCTACCAGCAATCCGTGTCTCATTCGGGCGCATTTTTCCGAGTGGCGGGTTTTCGAGTATCGGGCAGTGCGGGAGAGGGGCATGACGATCGGGTTCGAGGATTTTCTGGCGGTTGATATCCGCGTTGGCACCGTAACGGCCGCCGACGCGTTTCCCGAGGCCCGGAAGCCGGCTTTCAAGCTGACGATCGATCTGGGGCCGGATATCGGTATCAAGGTCAGTTCCGCGCAGGTAACCGATCTCTATCGCGCGGAGGATCTTGTCGGGCGGCAGGTTATGGCGGTCGTGAATTTTCCGCCCAAGCGCATCGGCCCGTTTCTGTCCGAGGTTCTGATCCTTGGCGTTGCGGATGCCGATGGCGCCATCAGTCTGATCCGGCCGGATCATCCGTCGCCCAACGGTTCGCGGATGCATTGACGGCCGGCTGAGGCTCTGATCCGGGTTCCATCCTCCTGATAGCCCGCGACCTGACCGCTACGGTATAAATACATCGAGATCGATAGCGGAAATGGTGATCTCCACACCCTGATCGTCGGGCGCTGCCTGAGACGATCTCGCGTCAGACGGGCAGCCGGACGGTCGCCCGCAATCCGCCGGCGGCGTGGGCGTGCCCGTCTTCTGGGGGCTGCGAACCGGCAAGGTTTGCCAGTTTGACGTCGCCACCGTGACTGCGCGCGATGTCGCGGGCGATCGACAGTCCCAGACCGCTGCCGCCGGTCGCGGCGTTGCGGGACGCGTCCAGGCGCAGGAAAGGCTTGAACACGGTTTCGAGTTGCGAGTCCGGGATGCCGGGACCATCGTCATCGATGGTCACATAGACGTACGACCCACTTAATCCCTCGAATTCCGGATCGTCGTCGCCGGTTTCGAAATCCCGACGGCGCACCGCGACCCTGACATTGTTGCCGAAGCGAACGGCATTCGCGATCAGGTTGCCAAAGCACCGTCGCAGGGCATTTTCCCGGGCGGGAATTTCCAGGTCGTCGTCGGCGATATCGACGGTGATCGAGACACCGCGTTCGGCCCCGACGCGCCGCCCATCGGCTGCGACGCTGTCGACCAATGCGCCGATATCGATCGGCGCCAGATCTTCGGTGCCCTCGCCCCGGGCGAAAGCCAGATATCCGTCGACCATGGCCTCCATTTCCATGACATCGGCTTTGAGATCTTCGATCTCGGGACCGTCGCCAAGCATGGCCAGTTGCAGCTTCATGCGGGTCAACGGTGTGCGGAGGTCGTGGCTGACGCCGGCCAGCATCTCCGTGCGCTGGCTGATCTGGCGTTGCAGCCTTTCACGCATCACCAGGAATGCTCTGGCTGCCTGACGCACTTCGGTCGCGCCTTCCAGACGGAATGTCTGAACTTCACGCCCTTTGCCGAAATTTTCCGCCGCACGGGCAAGACGGCGTATTGGACGGATCTGGTTGCGCATGAAAAGGACGGCCACTGAAAAAAGGATCATGCCCGACCCGACCATCCAGACGATGAAGACCTGACTGGTCGAGCTGAACAATCGCTGGCGCGGGACCAGCACTTCAAGGATACCGTCGTCCATCAGGACGGCGATTTCGATCCAGTTATGGGCGAAGTCCGGATTCAAGGTAAAAGGGCGGTCGAGAGTGATCTCCAGTTCGGCTTCGAGCACGTCGGTCAGAAACAGATAGCCGCGCGCCGGCTCTGACGGGCGCAGGGTTTCACCCGGGCGATGCGTCACCAGGATCGAAAGGTTGCGGCGGACCTTGTCGGCCAGCCGCCGGCGGTCCTGATCGGACGGCGCATCGGCGAAATCCTCGACGAACATTGCCGTCTCACTGGCCACGGCGACGGCCAGCCGCCGTGTCATGGTGTCCCAATGCCGCTCGTAAAAATAATAGGTGGCGATTGCCTGGGTCAGCAAAACGGGCGTTACGATGATGACCAAGGTCCGGCCGAAGAGCGTCTTGGGAAGGAATCGTTTGAAAAAGCGGAACACCGGTCTGCCGAGCGCCAGATCCGCCGCCGAGCGAATAACCCGGTCCCAGAACCGCCTGTCCGGACGAGGCAGGAAGCGTCGCGAACGATGGAACACCGTCATTATCCGTCCGGCCTCAGCACATAGCCTTCACCACGCACGGTCTGGAGGTAGCGCGGCGCCTTGGCGTCGGGTTCGACCTTCCGGCGCAGCCGGGTCACCTGCACGTCGATGCTGCGCAGGCTGCCGCCGATGCCGGTCCGCTCCATCATCTCTTCCCTGCTCATCGGCTGGCCCGGCTGATCGGCCAGCACCCCCAACAGCGCGATCTCGGCGCTGGTCAGCCGAACGGGGCGGCCATTCTGGCTCAGTTCGCGCCGCCGGCTGTCGAACACATGCTCGCCCAGGCGTAGCAGTGCCTGATCGTTGACCTCCGGCGCCGTGCGGATGCGTTTGAGGATGTTGGTCAGGCGCAGAAGCAATTCGCGCGGTTCGAACGGTTTGGCGAGGTAGTCGTCGGCGCCGGCTTCGAGCCCCGTGATGCGGTCCTGCGGATCGCCCCGCGCGGTCAGCAACAGGATGCCCGACGGCACGGTGTCGCGGATCGATCGAACCAGCTCGATGCCGTTTTCACCCGGCATCATGACGTCGACGACGAGGATATCGAAACTGAACAGCCGCAGCGCCGAACGGGCTTCTGCCGCGTCGGCGGCGGCTGAAACGGTAAAGGCGTTGTCGGTCAGATAACGCCGGAGAAGAGACCTGAGGCGGGTATCGTCGTCGACGACCAGCACATGGGGGCCCATGTCGGCTGTCGACGGCTGCTCGTTGGGCATCCCTTCATTCGGCATAATCATACTCTGGCACACGTCATACTCTGGGGTACCGGTATCGCTGTGGTTCCATTCGGTTGCAGTCGGACCGCGACCGGGCCACAATGCCATGAATCGCTGAATCGACGGAGTCCTGAATGTCTGACCTTAGCCTGGATCAAGCCCGCACAATCGTTTCCAGGGCCCTTGCCCATGGGCGAGAGCTGAAGCTGAAGCCCTTGTCCGTGATCATGCTCGACAGTCGCGGGGCCCTGAAGGCGGCCGAGTCCGAGGACGGCGTCAGCCTGAAGCGGGCAGAGATCGCTCACGGAAAAGCTTATGGCGCCCTGGCGCTGGGCATGGGAAGCCGTGCTCTGGACAAGCGCGCTCAGGATCAGGCTTATTTCATGTCGGCCGTCTCGCACGTCGTCGGCGGATCCATGGTGCCGGTTCCCGGCGGTGTGCTGGTGCGCGACGAGGCTGGCCGGCTGCTCGGCGCTGTCGGAATCTCCGGCGATCTCTCCGACAACGATGAGGCCGCTGCCGTTGCCGGAATCGAAGCCGCCGGTCTGAGGGCGGATACCGGCGCCTGAGCGAAGTTTTCCCGATTCGGCTCTGAAAATCGGATCCCGGATCGGGATCATCCATTGGCGTCGGGAGTTGGGTACCCGGAATCCGGATGGTCCAGTTGTGGGTCCCTGGCGCGTTGGCGTCTCGGGATCATCGAGGCATGATGTCCATGATGCGGCAAAGCGGCAACAGTCATCCCGACGCGCCCGAACGCTTCGATCCATCGGCGTTGGCCGATATTCCGGCGTTGCTCCTGGACGGCCTGAGGGTTCTGCGCAATGCCCTGACGGGTTGGATCGTTCTCTATGCCGCCATGGTCGTGGGGTCGCTGGCGGCGGCCTTTCTGATATCCGCCGGCCTTACCCTGACCGGGCGTGCCTTTCAGTTCGTGCTGCCCGGCATCTTTCTGCTGGGGGCATTCAGGGTGGCGGCGCTGGCCGATGGATACAAGCCGATCGAGACCCAGGGCGACGTCCCCTGGGGGGCGATATGGGTCCTTGGCGCGGCCGGTTGTGTGAGCCTGTCGCTCTATCTGCTCTACGTCGCTGCCGGATCTGGGGGTGATATGGGTCCGATCTCGCTCGGGCTCTTCATCCTTACGGTCGTGCAGCTACAGGTCAGCATCGGTCTGGTGGTTCTGTCGGGTGTCGCTCTGCTTTGGCCGGGGGTCGGCATTCTCGTTCTGCCGCTCAGCCTGATGCTTCGCCGTCATCCTGCAGATCTCGTGCCACCCGGACCGCCGGTGCCGGCGTTCATGGCCCGGGTCGTGCCCGCTTTGGTGTTGCTATGGCTGGGCATGAGCGTGACCATGCTGGGGTCGCTCGCTGTGCTGGTCATGCCGGTGATCGTCGCCCTGATTCAGGTGGCCGCCCGCCGCGCCTTTTGGGGGGTGGCGGCGGGATGATCCATGCGATCGCTCGTTCTGCGCGCATGGCGCAAGGAAACTACCTACAAATCTGTTGAATTTCTGCTTCCGATCTATTGTTATGCATTCCGGGCTGTGCAGTCGAGGTGAACGACCGGGATAATCGGCCGGGCGTGACTGCGTTCTTTTCAGCGAGGGGTGGCATGCCGAAACTGTTTGGAAAATCGATTTCGCTTCCGAAGATGTTCAGACGCGGAAGAGGGAATAACGCCAATACCGGCGCTACGGGTCTGGGCGGATTCAGCGATCCGATGCTGGACATCAACTGGATCATGACAAGGTTCAATCCGGGCAGCGTCGAAGTCGCCGCACGATACCAGGGCTGCTATTTCGCGGCCTGGATGCATGTGGACACGCCGGAGTATCTCAGCAGCACCGATCTGGAGAATTTCCGCTCGGCTTCCGATCAGCTCAATCCGTCCAGTCCGCAGGCTGACAGTGTCATGCAGCTGGCAGATATGTCGATGAGTGCCAGTATAACAGCCGAGGCTGCCGAGCAGCTTCGGAAATACTATCATCTGCTGTCAGTGGTGCGCTCTGCGCAGCACGAAGCGACGCGATACAAGGTTTCGTCCGTCTGGGGGTCCATGGTTGCCGCATGCGGCGGTGACGGGACGATGGCCGGACAGGTCGCTCAACAATTGAACGACAACATCGTGCCGGTCGTGATGGAAGAGTACCTGCGCTATCTCCAGGGATTCGGACCCAACAGTCAGCCGGCCGGCAGCATTCTGATCCCGACGGGCGACGGTTATCAACTGCGCACGGTGGTCATGTAGGCACGGTTCGGCGGGCCGGTGTTCATTCCGGCCCGCCAATCCGACCTATCTGTGCCGGCAAGTCAAACCCTGTCGGCATCACAATGACGAGATCATGTGCCGACTCTCAGGGGGTCGACCAGTGACCGCAAGGCTGCGACCACGCTCAGTCCGGTGATCCGGCCCGTGCGCGGGTTGATGTCGCTGGGAATGTTTTCGATCTTCAGATGGAACCGCGCGCTGTCGGAATCGACGTCGATGATGTGCGTGTTGCGCGTCACCGTCGGATCGGCCCAGATCTGCAGCCGGGTCTTGTCCGGGCCTATTCCCGCAAGGCTGAGCGCGACGGCGACGTTCAGATTGGCCGGGAATCCGGCGGCCGCCTCGCGGGCGGTGCCCTCGAAAACCATCGTCGGCTCGGTAATGGAGTCCATCGACGGACCATGCTCAAGAAGATACGGCGCACCGGCAAGACCGCCGGGGGGCTTCCGGGTCGTCATGGTGATGCTGTTGATCGTCCCTTGTGCCGCCGCGCGGACCGCGTCGAGGCCGAGCAGGGCGCCGGTCGGGACGATGATGCGGCCGCCATGGGCGCGGGCGAGATCCACGAGATCGAAATTCGTCAGCAGGGCGCCGACCGAGGCCGGCACGAATATGCCGCCCTTTTTCAATATCGGTTCGGCGACGCTTCTGAAAAGACTGGCCGGAAGCCCCTCTACGACGACGTCGGCATGCTCGGCCAGAGCGTCAATGTCGACGATTTCCGGCACTGTCGCGAATCCCTCGACGTGGCGGCGGGCCTTCTCACGGTCGCGCACCGCCACCGCAGAAAGCACCAGGCCGTCGATGCCGCGGTCGAGATGTTCGGCGACCGGAATGCCGACGGCGCCCAGGCCCGCCAGACCGATCCGCAGGGGGCGGTTCCCGTCGCGATTCAATTTTCCCTCCACCATAGTCTGGACACTCCATCATATTCATGCATTTTAGGGGAACGTGATCGTAGCGGGATAGATGTTTGCAAAGAATCTGTCCACCAGCTTCGTCCTTCGGGCAAGTGCGGTCACAAGTGAACAGGGAAGGAAGAATGCTATGATGTTACGTAAATCGGGAATGATTGTATCTGCTGTGGCGCTCGCTTATGGCGTGTCTGGCATGGCAGCCGTCGATGCCCAGGCGCAGGATGGTCTGGATTTGCCCTGCAACTCGGTTCAGTTGATCGTTCCTTGGGGTGCCGGCGGCGATACCGATATCATATTCCGTCAGGTCGTGGAAAAGGCCAACGAACTCGGCGCCGATCCGGAGCTACGCGTCGTCAATGTGGGCGGTCAGGGCGGCAACCGCGGTGCCGCGGAAGTCCTCGATGCCGACGCCGACGGCTGCACGCTTCTTGCACTTCACGACAGCGCGATCACCAGTTATCTGACCGAACGTGTCGATTTCAACTGGGATGAATTCGACACGATTTCACTGCTCACCTATACGCCGTCAGTGGTCGGCGCTGCGCTCGGAACGCCCTATGACGACATGTCGGGCATGATCGAGCATGCCGAGGCCAATCCCGGTGAGATTTCTGCAGGATCGACCATCGGGTCGACCAGCCATTTCATCTTCCTGATGATCGAAGACGAAGCCGGTGTCGAATTCAACCACGTGCCGTTCGACGGGACGCGCGAGCGGTTGACGGGCATGCTGGCCGGTACTGTCGATCTGGGCGAGATGAACATCATCACCGCCAACCAGTACATCGAGGACGAAGAGTTGAAGGCGCTCGGCATTGCCTTGCCGGAACGCGATCCGACCGCTCCGGACATCCCGACCCTCGCCGAGCAGGGCTATGATGTTGAATACGGGCTGAGCCGGGGGGTCGTTGCGCCTCCAGGCACGGATGCCGAGATCATCTCGTACTACGAGGATCTTTTCGGCGAAGCCATGGAAGCGCCGGAGGTTGCCGAGGCCCTGGAAGGCGCCGGCACCAGCGTTCGCTACATGAACGCCGAAGATTATGCCGCGTTCATGGAAGACAACTATGAACTCCACGAGCGTATCGCCATCGCGATTGGCCTCTATAATCCCGAAGGCTGATCCAACCGGAATGGCCGCGTTGAACGACGGCGTCGATTGATTGGGGCCGGCCGAGCGGCAGATACCGCTCGGCCGGCCCGATCGCTTGTCGGCAATTCCAGCAGAAAATGACGGGGGTTTGATGTCCAGGGTATCGCGCGACGTCGTCGTCGCGCTCGTCTTGATCGGTCTGACGCTTGCGTTCTTCTGGACGACTTTCGACGTTCGCCGCGCACCGTTCGCCGCTATTGGCGCGGAAGTGTGGCCGCGGGTGATTCTGGTCCCGATGTTTCTTCTGTCGGTCGCGCTGCTGATCAAGGCGCTACGGGAAGGCGATCCACCGGAAAAACCGGATTTCGACTCGTTTCGCGACTGGCTGGCCTATTACCGGAATCCGATCGTCTGCTTTAGTCTGTTCTTCGTGTTCCTGCTGGGCCTTCGATCGCTCGGAATTCTGGTGGCCGGAATGCTGTTCACATTTGCGATGCAGGCTGTTCTGGGACATCGATCTCCCGGTCATTTCATTATGTACGCCGCTGTGGCCGTGGCCACGGTCGGCGGCATGTGGGCCGTTTTTACCTATGGTCTCGGCGTGCAGTTGCCGCGCGGCCGTATGACAGGCATCTGACGGGATCAGGGATCGATGGAACTACCATTTTTCGAAATTCTCGGGTCAGCCTTCGGCAATGTGCTGACCCCCTATAATCTAATGCTTATTGCGGTTGGCGTTCTGGCCGGCCTGATCGCCGGGTCGATACCCGGCTTCACGATCGCGATGGCCGTGATCCTGACCCTGCCGTTCACGTTCCTGATGCCGCCCGTGGAAGGCCTGTCCATGATGATGGGCGTTTTCGTCGGCGGGCTTGCTGGCGGTCTCATCCCCGGAATTCTGGTCGGCATTCCCGGCACGCCGTCGTCGGTCGCAACGACATTCGATGGTTTCCCCATGGCGCGGGCTGGAAAGCCAGGCCTGGCGCTGGGCATAGGCATTTGGTCGTGCTTCTTCGGCGGCATATTCAGCGCCGTCATACTGGCCATCTTCGCGCCGGCTCTGGCGCGGGTCGGCCTCGAATTCGGGCCCTGGGACTATTTCGCGCTCGTGATTTTCGCGCTGACCATTACCGCCAGTCTGGCCGGCGAACAACTGGTCAAGGGCCTTATTGCCGGTTGTATCGGTCTGCTGATCGCCGCCATCGGAGAGGACAGTCTGAACGGTGTGACACGGCTGACATTCGGTTTCGACATACTGGACCAGGGCTTTTCGTTTCTTGCCGTTCTGATCGGGCTCTTCGCCTTCAGCCAATTGATGGGCGATATTCGCGACACCGATTCCGCACGCCGGCCGATGGCTTTGGCCGATCCCTCTGCTGCCCGTGTTCCGCATATCGAGTCAATCCGCACCATCTTCGGGGATGTGGGCAACCTGCTGCGTTCTTCGGTCATCGGTACGCTGGTCGGGGTGCTTCCGGCTGCCGGTGGGTCGATCGCCAATATTCTTGCCTATGACCAGGCGAAGAAGGCGTCCAGGACGCCGGAACGCTTCGGCAAGGGCGCCCCTGAGGGCGTGGTTGCTGCGGAATCGGCCAACAATGCGACCGCCGGCGGCGCGCTGATCACCATGATGGCGCTGGGCATTCCCGGCGACGTCATCACGGCTGTCATGTTGGGCGCCCTTCTGGCCCATAATGTCGCGCCGAGCCCGAGCTTCATTCCGAACCAGCCGGTGCTGGCATACAGCATCATCGTGGCCTTCTTCGTCGCCAATTTCATCATGTTGGCGGTTCAGATATTCTCGCTACGAATCTTCACGGTCGTCACGAAGATACCGCTCTACGCCCTTGCTTCAGTAATTTTGATCTACTGCGCAATCGGCGTGTTCAACCTGAACAACGTGACCTTCGACATATGGGCGCTGTTCGCTTTCGGTGTTCTGGGCTACATCATGAAGGTGCTCGGCTTTCCGATCGCCCCGATCATTCTGGGCGTGGTCCTGGGGCCGATTGCCGAGGCCAACCTGGTTCGGGCCGTCTCTGTCAGCAGTGACCCGACCCTGTTCATCACGCGGCCATGGTCGCTGTTCTTCCTGATCCTGGCCGGCTTTTCGGTACTGTTCGTCTGGTATCAGGCGCAAAGGCGCACTCATCGCTGGACACTGGCCTATCCCATCGCTCTTGTCATCGCGATATCGCTGCCGATACTGATGATGCCGGGCACCGTGCGACCCGTCATCGGCGCCGCTTTGCTGCTGCTGGGTGCGTTCCTGTTGTGGCGGCGCTGGCGCATCGGGTGGGTCCTTCCCACGGATTGAGTTGGCGGACCAGTGGGCGGAGTAAGCCCTGAGCTGCAGCAATCTCTGACGGGGATCAAGGCGTCTTGCCCTTGCCGCAAAGGCGTGTTCTATCGTTGCCGAGAATGAGAGACGAGGGCCGGTGGCGGTAATGAAAGATGGCAGTGGTCATGATCAGGCGCGGCCGTTCGGCAAGAACATGAGTCTTGGCGCACGTATGCGGGCCTATTTTATCGCGGGCGTTCTGGTCACCGCGCCGATCGTGATAACTTTCTATGTTATCTGGATGGTGGTCAGTTTCGTCGACGATGTCGTCGCCAGCGTTCTTCCACCGCGCTTCGACCCCACGAATTTTCTGCCGTTTCCGACACCCGGCCTGGGACTGATTCTGGTCGTTGCCGGACTGATCCTGATCGGGGCGACGACCGCCGGTTATGCGGGGCGGCTGCTGGTTCGACTGTCCGACCGGATCATGGTGCGCATTCCGGCCGTCAGCAGTATCTATGGCGCGACAAAACAGGTTTTCGAGACGCTGCTGGCCAACCAGTCCTCAGCCTTTCGTCAGGTCGTTCTTGTCGAATATCCGCGGCCCGGGATCTGGGCGCTGGCCTTCGTCACCGGCGATACCAAAGCCGAAGTACAGAATTTGACCGAGGACGATGTCGTCAACATCTTCCTGCCGACGACGCCCAATCCGACTTCAGGGTTCCTGCTGTTCGTGCCGAAGCGCGACATCCTGCTGCTGACAATGACGGTGGAAGAAGGGATCAAGATGGTGATGTCGGGCGGCATCGTCACACCGCCCGACCGGCGGCGCCCTGAAGAGCAGGCTGTGCCGACGATCGCGAGCCGCCCGCCGCCGTCGGACCTCGTTCCCGCCGATATGCGTCCCCGGCCGCCGGGGGCTCGCGGTTGCGACGACGATGATCCCGACCGCCAGGATCGGGCCTATGGAGTCGGCGAGTAGGCCGGCGGGAGTTCCGTAGCCGAGTATTGAATATCGGGTGGATGGACGGCCGTGGCGCCAGCCTTTATCGTGTCGCCGGAGGACGGGTTGCGGCAGCAGAGGAAAGGCACGACGCAGCATGAATCCGTTCGCACCGCGCGCCACTCTGGCCACGCATGAGGTCACCAACCAGCCCGTCCCGCCGGCGGCACTGTCCCTGTGGGACGACGATCGCGTGCTGCGCGACCTGGTGGTGCAGGGGGCACCGGAACTGGCCGAACGGGTGGTAGTGTTCGCAGCCGAAATCGGATCCGCCCGGTCGCTCGATGACGGCCGGCTCGCCAACCGGTTCCCGCCTGAACTCGTGACATTCGACAGGGGCGGGCGGCGGATCGACGAGGTGTCCTTCCATCCCGGATATCACGCCCTGATGGAAAAGGGCATCTCGGCCGGGTACTGCGCGCTGCCATGGACGGTAGCCAAGGGTGGCCATCTGGCGCACGGGGCCATGGTCTATCTGATGTCGCAGGTAGAGCCCGGCGTCTGCTGCCCGATGACCATGACCTATGCGGCCGTGCCGGCGCTTTCGGCCTCGCCCGAGGCGATGGCGCCATGGACCGCCGGCTGCCTTTCCGGACGCTATGATTCTTCCTCGCAACCTGCGGCCGCCAAGGCCGGGCTTACCATCGGCATGGCAATGACCGAAAAGCAGGGCGGCTCGGATCTGCGGGGGACGACCACTCGGGCGCAGCCCGTTGGCGACGCCTTCAGGCTGGTCGGCCACAAATGGTTCTGCTCGGCACCGATGTCGGATGCCTTTCTGACGCTCGCCCGGGTGGACCAGAAACTGACGGCATTTCTCGTGCCGCGCTGGACGCCGGACGGCGACCGCAACGCCATCCACCTGATGCGCCTGAAAGACAAGCTCGGCAATCGCGCGAACGCCTCGTCGGAAATCGAATACCACGGTGCCTGGGCCGTGCCGGTCGGCGAGCCCGGCCGCGGCATCGCCACCATCCTGGAAATGGTGCACCACACGCGCCTCGATACCTGCCTGGCGCCCGCGGGTCTGATGCGGCGCGCGCTGGTCGAGGCCGTGTGGTGGACGCGCCACCGGACAGCATTCGGCAAGCCTCTGGCCGACCATCCGTTGATGACTGCCGTGCTTGCGGATCTCGCGCTCGATTGGCAGGCGGCGCTGACACTGGGCCTGCGGGTTGCGGAGGCCTTCGACAACAGCGGCGACGCCGAAGAACGTGCTTTCGCCCGGCTCGCGGTCGCGCTGGCGAAGTATTGGTCGAACAAGCGATGCCCCGTGGTCGTGGCCGAAGCGATGGAGTGTCTTGGCGGCATGGGGTACGTCGAGGATACGCCGATGCCGTGGCTCTATCGCGAGGCGCCGCTGAACGGCATCTGGGAAGGCACGGGCAATGTCATCTGTCTGGATATACTGCGCACCGTCTCGAAAGTCCCGGAGTCATTGGCAGCTTTGCACCGGGAACTCGAACGCGCGGCCGGGGCGGATCAGCGCTATGACGCCGCGCTGAAAGCCGCGATCGTCCGCTGGTCCGGCGGTGTTGCCGAAAACGACGCCCGTCGCTTCGCTGAAACCATGGCGCGGCTGTTGCAGGCCGGTCTTCTGATCCGGCGCGGCGATCCGGTCGTCGCCGAGGCGTTCGTCGCGTCGCGGCTGGCGGGCGACTGGGGACAGGCACCCGGCACGCTGGCGCCGGGCACCGACTGCGGCCACATCCTCAGCCTCGTGTGAGGGCAAACTCAACGTTCCAGAAAAAAGGTACACTTCCATATGGAAATTGCCTACCGAGGCCGACCCGCCCGCAGACCGCGGCGTATCGCAACCGGTTCTCTTGTCGGGGTGGTCGCGCTTGCGGTGCTGCACCTGATGCCCCAGAGCGCTGCCGCAGACTGGCCGACGACGGAGTGGGCTGTATTGTGCAGTTCCCCGACGAAAGTAAGCGCGGGTCTTGCCGCCTGCGCCGACGACGGAATCGGGGCCGCCGCTGCAATCCGTCAGGAGTTGGAGGCGGCAAGTCGATGGTTGGCCGGCCAGGGCTTCCGGAAGCCGAACCTGGATCGAATGAGTGCGGAGCCGCACGCATACTTCGCGGAAATCGCGGACGAGAGACTGGGCGAAGATGTGGGCGGATCCTATAGTCCGCCGGACAATCCCGACGGCACAGGGGATCTCGAACTTTCCAGCGACATCGCAGGCATGGCGATCGGCGGGGAAAGTGTCCACGAACTGTTTCACGCCGTGCAGCAGACCTACCACGCGCTGGGGCCTCTCTATTCCAGTTCGCTTAGCAGCGGACTGCCATACCCGCCGGAATATTCGGACTCGCCTCTGATGCCGGACCATCGCTGGATTACCGAGGGAACGGCGGATGCCATACGCATCGCGTTCGGCCAGCATGCCGGGCTGGCCTATACGGGTCGTCCCAATCGTGATTACGACTATTCCCTCCATTACCCCTGCGGCGACTGCGCACCACGCGAACAGCGGCTCCAGACCTATGATACCGCCAATTTCTGGCTGGGGCTCGGCGAGATGCTGGGCAGCAGGGACCGCGTTGCGTATCTCGAGCGGGTCTGGTCGCACATCGGAGCCAATCCCGACCTTGCCCATCAAGGCATCGGTCCGGTGGACAGCGCCTTGCGCAGCCTGAGCGGCGACGGGCTGGCCACCCATTTCCCGGCCTTCATCGCACGATACGCCAATGCGCCGGATTATTTTTCACGTGCGCCGATCATCGAATTGCGAGGGGCGACAGGCACCGAATCCCGAATTGGTGAGGCAGAACCACTCGCCGCTGACGCCTATCGGGTTCGCATGATCGTGCCCGAAGGCACGACAACCGAGATGGAAATCGACATCGTCGAAGATTATCGGGACCTGCATCTCGTTGTCGATGGCCAGCTCTACAACGAGGCTACGCCGGACCGGAAGCGCAACATGTTCCGCCGTGACCTCGAAGGGCGCGAAGAACCGTATGATTTCTTCGTGCGCGTCGCCAACGTGGCCGAGAATGCGGCCGCGAGCCGGGAGCTTGGCTATACTCTGCGCGTGGCCCTGCCGTCCGATCCCCTGGCCGGGAACATGACGGCGAATTTCGATGGCGCGTTCCAGGGGCCGCCGGACGAGATTCCCTTTGCCGAGAAGGCGACGATGCAATGGCAGGCGGTTCTCGACATCCAGACCGGTCCGCCGGAAACGGAAACCGACCGGCTCACGGGCGAGGAGCGGGTCATCTATCCGAACGACGGGTCGGAAATGACACTGAGTGGCGGCTACCTGCATGAGCGCTGCGCGCCCGGGCACCCGGATATCTGCAACTACTGGACACAGGAGACCTTTGAGAGCTCCGGACCGATCGCCGAAGACGGCGGCGATCTGCGCATCGTATCGCATGGCGATGCGGTGAGCCTTGAGGCCGAACTGCCGGTCACTGTGACCACGACCGTTGAAGGGCCCTTTCCCGGCGAAAATACCGAACCCCGCACGCATTTCTGGTCGCTCGCCTGCCAGTCGTCGGGGAGGTGGTGGGGTTCGCCGCCGGACATGACTCATATCGGTCCCCCGAATGAACCACTGTCGGGCTCCTGGGCAAGCGACGACCGCGAAGTGGTCGAGTTCGAGTGTCACGAAAACTGGCAGCCGTCGGTCTATGGTCCCGGCAGCGGTGAGAGCGGCACCACGTCCCTGTCCGTCCAGAGCCGCGTCGAGGTGCAGCCGCGTCGCCGTTAACGCCCCGTCGTTTCCGCCGCCAGCAGCGCTTCGGCCGTAGCCTCGTCCGTCGCGAGTACATTGATCAGCCCGGCGCCGAGAAGGGCGCGCATGACGCGGATCTTGCTGGCGCCGCCGGAGGCCAGCATCACCGACGGTATGGCTTTCAGGTCGTTGATCGCCAATGCGACCGCACGTCGATTGATGGGATGATCGACGAGCTGTCCGCGGCTGTCGACGAATTGGCCGAGGACGTCGCCCACAGCACCGGCGCGGTCGAGTTCAACGACCTCCTTCGGCGTCATCCCGTATTCGATGATCAGACTGTCGCTGAGGTCGCCCGTCGTCACGATGGCGATATCGACCGTTTTCGCCAGTTCGTGGGTTTCGCGGATGGCGTCCTGCGCAAGCAGCACATCTCGCGCTTCTTCGGTGCTGGCGTAAATTGGTGCCGCGAAGAAATGGCGGTCGGCATCGAACAGATCGGCGAAATCCGACACGATCTCGAAGGTGTTGATGCGAGAACAATGGGAAAGGCCGCCCAGAACCGAGATGATCTGGATATTGCGCAACGGCCGGGGCGTAAGCGAATGGACGATGGATCGCGTCGTGCGGCCCCATCCGACGCCGATCTTCATGCCATCATGGATTCTCGGCTCCAGATATCCCGCCGCGCCAAAGCCGATGGCCGCACGCAAGTCCTCCGGCCGCCGGGGCGTCGGCACGACGATCGCGTTGTCGAGTCCGAATTGATCCTTCAGCGCTTCTTCTGCAGCGACACAGGCGCCGACCGGCCGGGTGATCGATATCCGGATGATGCCGTTTTCCCGGCACGCGGACAGTTCGCGGTTGACCCGATTGCGGCTCGTTCCCAGCAGGTCCGCGATTTCCTGCTGCGTCATGTTGCCGACATAGTAGTACCAGGCGATCCGGGTCTGAAAATCTTCCCGGCTGTCAGCCTGGGCGAAACGCAACGGTCTGTCGGTCACCGATCATTGCCTCTGTATGCTGTTGCCGGGAGTCATCCGAACTTGCGAGAACGCTCCATGCAGATGCCAGAAAACGCGACGCCCCGAAACCCCGGCCTGCATCGTCACCTCCGACTATGTGGAAAAGGCCTCTTTCAGTGTGGACACGCATCGTTTCATGTCGCTCAAAACCTGGTCGTCGGCCGTTTCGAACGGATAGAACACCTCAAGGAAAACGGGTCTGTCACTCAGCCCGGCCCCGCGGATCAGATTTGCGGCCTGGACCGGGTCGACGATGCCGTCATCGCGCGTGAAGCCCCAGTGCCGGTCGAGCACACCATCTGTCTGCTGCAGGTGGAACTGGCCGATATGCTCCCCCAGCCCAACCAGCCAGGGCCGCACGTCGGCGCCGTCCAGCCCGTAAAGCGGCCGGTAAAGCGCATGGCCCCAGTCGAGACAGAAGCTGATCGGCACGGCGGTACGCTCTGACAGTCGCGACCGTATCGCCAGACAGTCCTCGACACGCCAGAAGAATTCCCGCGGCAGGGGTGTCGGCTCGACCACGAAGCCGGCCAGGCCGCGCGCAGCAGCGTGGTCGGTCAGATCGGCCACCATGTCGATCAGCCGCTCATAGGCATCGTGGCGCCTGGTCGCGTCCGCAGCTTCTGCGGGAGAGAGCGCACCCAGCGGCCCGCCGATTTCCCTGACGCCGAGATCGGCGGCCGTGTCGATCGCTCGCCTGAACCACTCAAGTCCGGCCTCCCTGCCTTCCGGTTCAGGGTGGAGCAATTGGTTGTATGTGTAGCTCGCCAGACCCACGAACGCGCTGTGGAGCACGATGCCTTCGGCCTCGCAGGCCCGGCGAATGCGCCGGGTGAGGGCGCCGCGCAACTCGGACGGCCACCATGGGTCGAGAATGTCGAACGAGAACTGGGCAAGGTCCAGTTCGAGCTCGGCGCGAACGATGCCGGCCCAGGCTTCGGGCTCGACCCAGCGTTTCACCGCGAAGGAAAGATTGGTGCCGAGGGCAATGTCTGTCGTCATGGTGGTTCAACCTATTTTACGGCGCCCATCGTCAGGCCCCGGACCAGTTGACGGGAAACCAGCATGGCGAACACGATCACCGGCAGAACGATCAGTGTGCCTGTCGCCATGATCTCACCCCAGGGAAGTTCGTAGCCGCTCATGAAACTCGTCGCCGCCACCGGTGCGGTGCGGACGGATGTCCGGGTCAGGACGAGCGCATAGAGCAGCTCGTTCCACGAGAAGATGAAGCTGAAGATGGCCGAAACCGCGACGCCGGGTGCGGCGAGCGGCAGGGCAATCCGGAAAAAGGTCGCCAGCGGGGACGCGCCATCGAGCCTTGCGGCCTCGTCCAGTTCGCGGGGAATGGACCGGAACTGGTCGGCGCAGATCCAGACGACGATCGGCAGATTGAATGTGAGATAGACGAGAATGAGCACGAGATAGGTGTCGATCAGGCCAAGGGAGCGCGCCAACAGGAAGAAGGGCAGGGCAAGCACGATCGGGCTGATCATGCGATTGGTTATGAACCAGAACCACAGTTCGGACTTGCCGCGGAATTCGAAGCGCGCCAGTGCATAGGCTGCGGGGGTCCCGATCGCGATCGCCAGGACGGTCGTCGACAGGGCAACGATGATTGAATTCAGCAGGCTCGCCGCAACGCCCTGTCTGATCAGGGCTTCGGCATAGTTCGTCAGCGTGGGCGAGAAAACCCATACCGGGGGCGACGAGAGGATATCCGACCCGGTCTTGAAGCTGGTCGCGACCATCCAGTAGAACGGGAAGACAGCGACGACGAAGACAATGACGAGGCCGAACGCGTGCAAGATGGTAGGTAGCCGGCGACGCCCTGCAGTGCCTGCACTCATGTCTCGATCTCCCTGTAGACGACGCGGATATAGAGGCGCGACAGAACAATGGTCAGGATCAGCAGCAACACCGCCTGCGCCGACGCCATGCCCTGATCGAACACCCGAAAGCCGATCCGCTGGATGTAGATCGAAATCAGTTCGGTCGCCGCGCCCGGCCCACCGCGCGTCATCGTGAAGATCAGATCGAAAAGCTTGAGAACCTCCGCCGTGCGCAGGATGAGTACGGCCGTAAGGCCGGGCAGCAGATAGGGAAGTTGCACATAGACCAGGATGCGCCACCAGGTCTTCGTTTCAAGTCTGGCGGCTTCCTCGATCTCGTTTGGCACCATGGTCAACCCGGCAAGCAGGATCAGCGCGCAGAACGGCGTCCACTGCCAGATATCCATAAGGGCGACGGCGATGAAGGCATTGGTTGTCGACCCCAGCCATTCCACCGGCGACGCGCCGAAGACCGTGACGAACCAGTTGATCACACCGGCATCGCGGTTGAACAGCAGCCGCCCCACCAGCCCGACCACGGCATAGGTGGTCGCCAGCGGGATGACCAGACTGAGCCGGGTGAAAACCTTGAGCAGTCCCAGGCCGGGGCGATGCAGCAAAAGCGCGATTGCCAGACCGAGCGCGATTTGTACGGGCAGGACCGTGACCAGAAATCCCAGCGTGCGCAGCATGGCCTCGATGAAGCTGGGGTCGGTCAGCGCGGTGGCATAGTTGTCGAAACCGACGAAATCGCGGGCTTCGTTCGGCCGGGCCAGATTGTAGCGCCGAAACGAGTTGTAGACGGCAAACAATAGCGGATAGAGCCCGATCGCCAGCAATGCCCCGACCGCCGGCAGCAGAAACCAGAAAGCGGTCCATCCGGGTTTCCGCATCGGCCGCAGGCGTTTCGGTTCCATGCCGTGGTCAGTCGCCGGTTGTTGTCTGCCGGTCATGGCCCGCTGTCCCTATTCGAGATTGGTGTGATTGGCCCGCATTGCGTCGGGCGACAGGCCGAGATCGTCCCGCAATGCCAGGATCGCCACTTCGAAGAAGACATATTGGGCGCCCTCGTAGAGGCTGCCCATCGGCAGGATGGAGCCGGCCGCGTTTCGCCGATCGTCAGCCATGGTTTGAGCCGGCAACGTGATGACCGTGTCGGCGAGGGCGGCGGCGGTGCCGTCCGGCTGCGCGGTGACGCAGACGATGCGGGCACCGGCACCACGGGCTACCTTCATCAGGGCCTCGACAGTCGAGAAGGATCCCGGGCCGGCGCTGACGATCAGCAGGTCGCCGTTGCCCAGCGGCGGCGTCGTCATATCGCCGACGACATGAGCACCCAGACCGCAATGATAAAGGCGCATGGCAAAGGCCTTCATCATCAGTCCTTCGCGCCCGACGCCGTAGAGTGCGATCTTTCGCGCCGACCTGATTTCGCCGTTGATCGCGGTAATGGCCGTATCGTCCATCGGCTGGAATACGGCTGCGATTTCGGCACAGGCGGTTTCCGCCATCGACGAAAGGCTGCGCGTCATGGAAGGTGTCCTTGGTGTTGCCCCGCCCGGCAGTTCCGGTGCCGAACGGGGCTGATGCCGCTACTTCATCAGGGGTTTGTCGCCGTCGTAGTAGCCGGCCCGATCAAGCACGGCTTCCATACGATCGCCGATTTCGCGCGCGCCTTCCTCGGTCGATACGTCGCCCAGCATGATACGCGTGCCCCAGTCGGCGATGATTTCCGATATCTCGGGCCATTCCGGGAAGCGGGGACGGAAATCGGGCACGCCGCCCTGCCAGGATTGGACCATCGGTTCGGCATAAGGGAACCGATCGAGGATGTCCTGGTCCTCATAGGGAGCGGTCCGGCCCGCGACGCCGCCGGCTTCCAGATACGGAACAGCCATTTCCTCCGACGTGATCCACTGGATGAAGAGATAGGAGGCTGCCTTTTCCGCGTCGGAGGATTGTGACGCAACAGCCAGCGAGAATCCGCCGAGTGCTGGTTTCAGACCGGCTGGTCCTGCCGGTTCCGTCGCGACCTCCAGGCAATCGACGATGTCCGACGAAGCCGGATCTGCGAGAGTGGAATAGAAGGACGACCATTCCGTGATCATGGCCACCTGGCCTTGAGCCAGCGCGTTGACGGCTTCAGCGTGATCGTAGTCGACAATGCCCGGCGGCATGTATTCCATGAGATCCTGGCGGAACTGCAGGCCGGTCTGGCTTTCTTCAGTCATAAGTGCCGAGCGGAACTCATCATCCAGCAGGGCGCCGCCGAACGGCCAGAGAACGCGCATGAAGCTGTCGGCCGACTGCGTCTCGCCGCGGCGGGACTGCAGTGCAAACGCGTACTGGTCGCCTTCGGTCAGAGCAGGACCGTAGTCTTCATACAGTTCGGTCCATGTTTCCGGCGGCCCGTCGAAACCTGCGTCCTCAAGCATGCAGCTGTTGTAGTACAGAAGCCCGGAGTAGTTGTCGAATGGAAGGCCGTAGATGGTCTCGTCCCAGGTGCCGAAAGATTCGAGCAGGATCGGAAAGAAGCCGTCGAGATTGAGATCCGGGTCGGCAAGGCTTTCGTCATCGAAGAACTGATCCATCGGTTCGACCCAACCGTTGGCGGCGAACTCGCCGATCCAGACCACGTCGACAAGGACAACATCGATGTCGCCACCGGCAGTGAAATCCAGCACCTGGCGTTCCCGGCTGTTCTCGTAGGGGAGTATCTCCCATTCCACGTTTATGCCGGTCGCCTCCTCGAACTCCGGTATCAGTTCGATTGCGGCGCGATAACCGGGACGATCAAGAAAGATCGCATTGATCGTCGTGCCGGAATACGGTTCGGCGGCTGTTGCGAGATCCCAGTCCTGGGCCTGGGCCGTGGTCGCCATGGCGACCAGACCGCCAGATATGGCGAGGGTTGAAACTGCTGTACGGAATGTGCGTCTCATCGTTTCCTCCTGTTGATTATTTGCGTTGTTGGTTCGAACATCATCCGGTCGCCTGCGGCCTGTCAGCCCGTTTCCGGATCCGGCACGATGACGCTCTTGACGGCGCCGTCCTGAAAATTTGCCTGGAATTCGAACGCCGTGGCGGCAGTCGATAACGGAAAGTGGTGGGTGACCATGCTGTCCAGATCGACCCTGCGTTCGGATACCAGTTGGATTGCGCGGGGATAGACATGACCCATTCGGCGCGAGAACTTGATGTTCAGCCCTTTGCGTCGGACCAGCGATGCCGTCAGGCCGTATTGGTCGCCGTCGGGTATGCCGGCGATCAGCAGTCGCCCGCCGATGCGCACTGCGTGGACGGCGTGCTCCAGCCCTTCCGGTGCGTTGGTCGCCTCGATCACGAGATCCGCACCACGCCCGTTCGTCCATTGGGACACGGCCTTGAAATCCGGCGCGGCGTCGTCGGCGCCCAGCTTGAGCGCCAGATCGCGCCGATAGTCCACGGGGTCGATGGCGTAGACGCGGCCAGCCCCGGCGAGCCTGGCCAGTTGCAGTATGCCAAGGCCGATCGGGCCGCATCCGAGCACGGCTATCGTCTCCAGAAGCTGAGGCTTGGCATGGTCCATGGCATGAATGGCGACACCCAGCGGCTCCAGCATGACCGCCTGATCGACCGAAAAGCCATCCGGCATTACGAATACCTGTGATGGGCGGACAGCAATCAGTTCGGTCATGGCGCCATTGTGCGGCGGTGCGCCGATAAACTCGACATTCGGGCAGAGATTGACGTGACCGCGCCGGCACCATTCGCAATGGCCGCATGGAAGTGCCGGGTCAACAGCGACCAGTTGCCCTTTCGAAAGGCCATGTTCGGGCTGGTCTTCATCGACCCACCCAGCGAATTCATGGCCGGGAACAAAGGGACGATCGATGACGGCGGAGCCGATACCGCCATCCTTGAAGTAGTGCAGATCGCTGCCGCAGACACCAATGCCGCCGACACGAATACGAACGGTTCCCGCCACGGATTCGGGGCGTGGCAATGTGCCGGAGCGAATGTCTCGGACGCCATGGATGAATGTCGCCAGCAAGGAACGTTCCTCTCCTTCGGTGCCACGGCCATTCGTCGGAAAAGCGGTGGCTGTACCATTGTCGGTGGACAGAGGCTTGGACAAATGCCTTTATATTATGGCATATGTAACTCCAAGAATGGGTGGCTTGTCAACACCGCCCGGGCTCGGGCCGCGCGCAGCGACTTGCGTGCGGCCAGCGACCGGAGGGCGGATGGGAGGAATGGATGACGAAGGTCCGCTTGGCGGCGATCCGAAAATCATACGGCGACATGCAGGTGCTTCATGGCGTCGATATCGATATCGAGGACGGAGAATTCATGGTCTTCGTCGGACCGTCCGGCTGTGGCAAGTCGACTCTCCTGCGCTCGATTGCCGGTTTGGAGCCGGTTACCAGCGGCAGAATTATCATTGGCGAACAGGATGTTACGAATGTAGAGCCGGCGGATCGCGGCGTCGCAATGGTGTTTCAGTCCTATGCCCTCTATCCGCATATGACCGTGGAAAAGAACATGGCGTTCGGGCTCAGGATGGCCGGCATGCCGCGGGCGGAAATTCGCCGCCGGATCGACACGGCGGCATCCATCCTGCAGATCGAGGATCTGCTGCACCGCAAGCCACGCCAGTTGTCTGGCGGACAGCGGCAGCGCGCGGCGATTGGCCGGTCGATCGTCCGTGACCCCAAGGTCTTTCTGTTCGATGAGCCGCTGTCAAATCTGGACGCGGCGCTGCGCGTGCAAATGCGTCTGGAGCTGGTGCGTCTGCATCACCGCCTCAAGGCAACGATGATCTATGTCACCCATGATCAGATCGAGGCCATGACCATGGCCGACAGGATCGTGGTGCTGAATGATGGCCATGTAGAGCAGATCGGCACACCGCTGGATCTTTACCGGCGACCGGCCAACCGGTTTGTTGCCGGATTCATCGGCTCACCCAGAATGAATTTCCTGGAGGTCACTGTCACCGCCGTCGGCGCGGACGGTATCCGTGTCGAACTACCCGATCGCCACGGTGCGTTGACTGTCCCGGTGCAAGGGGAGGGTATCAGTGTCGCAGACACCATTGTCCTGGGCGTGCGACCGGAGCATATTCCAGTCGCCACACCCGGAACCGGGCCCGACAACGGGACGCCCGTAGCTGCTGGCCAGGGGGAGTTCACACGTGTCGTGGCGCGGGTATTGGTGGTCGAGCATCTGGGCGGCGAAATCGTGCTGAACGTGATCATTCAGGAGACATACGAGTTGATGGTCAAGATTGTCGCGGATGTCGATTTCGTCGAAGGGCAGGAGTTATCTCTCGATCTTGTCGGGAGCCGGTGTCACCTGTTCGGCCACAACGGCGCGGCGCTGCCACGGATGTGACAAGCGCGGTTCGAGAAGTTGGAGACGCGTCAGTGGTGCGTCAATCCGTCGACCGCCTGCTCAAACGTCGGTGCGACGAGTGCCCGCTTGGTCGCCATGCTCAGGGCTTCGGCAGACTGCATCCGGATACAGTCCTTTACGTTCTGGTCGAGCCTGTGGAAGCGGGTTTCAAGGATCTGGATAAGGCTTTCGGCCATTCCTTCGGCCTTTCCTTCGGCCTTTCCCTGCACCAGCCCCTGCAGGCGGCCTTCTTCCTGCCATTGACGGATCGCGATCGACATGACGGTGTCCTCCTCCTGCGGTCGGGCTGCGGATATCAGCTGTTGCCAGCCATCGCGGTCGATGGAAGGCTGGGTCGTCAGGATATATTGGATCAGCTGTTTCAGCAATTGCGTGTCGGCCGCCGGCAGTCCCAGGATACGCACCAGGATGTCGAACGCCGCCGGTTCGTCGCGCAGATGCTTGAGCGCCATGAACACCGCGGCGACGTCGCGATGGTTGGACAAGGCGTTGTCGGGACGTTCGTTCAGGTGATGGACGGTGTAGCGGAGGTCGCGGAGCTGCTCCTTGAGCGGCGCGTCGGCATCGATGCAATCGATGATCGCGGTCGGGACGCTCCACGGCTGGCGGCCATGGTAGAACACGATCGGGATGATCGGTGGCAGCCGGCGAAAATTCCCGTCCGGAGCATCGCCATGCCGGCGCCAGATGCGCAGCAGATAGGTGCCCAGCTGGATCGGCGTCGCCGGGTCGACCGAACTCTTGTGCTCCAGCAGGGCATAGACAAGGGCCGACCGGCCGTCACGGGTCCGCACCCGGAACAGCCGGTCGCTCTGGCTATTGGCGAGATCCTCGTCGATGAAGCTGCCGTCGACGGGTTCCGGCAGCGCGTGCCCCAGCAGGGGCACGATCTCCGGCGGGAGATAATCGTTCAGAACCGCTGCCGCACGGCGCGGGTCGTCGAGCAGCGCCTTGAAAAGGGCATCATGGGGAGTAGTGGGTGGCGGCATGTCACCAGGCGGATGGTTCGGGGAACGGCGCCCGCACTGGTAGTGGTTTCGATCGAATGATGCAACCTTCTGCAGATTACTGCCGCAGTGCCCGCAACTGCCGCATCATGTCGCCACCGCCCTTGGCGTCCGCTTCCTGTCGGTACAGGCCGTAAAGGGTTTCATAGCGGGCCGCGGCTGAGGGGTCGGGCTCCAGACTTCGTCCCGCTCGCCGGCCGAGTGCGGCGACCGCAGCTGGAAAATCGGTATAGCAGCCGCTTGCAACAGCGCCGTGGATTGCCGCGCCGCGCGCGGTCGCCTCCGGAGCGTCGGGAACCACAACCGGCCGGTTCATGATGTCGGTCAGGATCGTCAGCAGCAGAGGGTTCTTTTCGGCCAGACCGCTGGTGATGACGAGACGGTGAACGGGGAGGCCGCTGTCTTCCAGCACCTCGACGATGCGGCGGGCGCCCAGACAAATGCCTTCCATGAGCGCCCGGTACAAGTCGACGGGCCGGGTCTGCAGGGTCAGTCCGATCACGGCGCCGCTCAGCGCGGGATCGACCAGCGGCGTGCGACACCCGTTGTGCCAGTCGAGGGTCAGCAGGCCCGTGCCGGCAGGCGCGATGGTGGCGGCTTCGGCATTCAACCGTTCGAACGCCGCTGCCGGCGCCTCTCCGGCACAGAACGTGCGCACGAACCACGAAAGAATGTCGCCGAAAGCCGCCTGACCGGACTCGTAGCCCCAACTGCCGGGCATGATGCCGTCCTTCACCACGCCGGCGATACCGGGTGCGGGCTCCATGCGGTCGGCCATCAACAAATAGCATGACGATGTGCCGAGCGATCCGACCAGTGTGCCGGTCTCGCTGACCCCGACGGCCGGGACGGCGGCGTGTGCGTCGATAGTCGCTACGGCGACCGTCGGGGCATTGGGAAGGCTGGTTCGCGCCACCCATTCCGGTGTCAGTGTGCCGGCGGCGGTACCCACAGGCAGCGGCGGCGCCAGACGGTCACGAAGGCCGGGCGCGATCGTGTCGAGGATATCCGGAAAGCCGTCGTCTTCGGTCCAGTGCGCCTTGTAGCCTGCCTGACAAATGCTGCGCCGCTCGTGCCCCGTAAACTGCCATACGAGCCAGTCGCCGCATTCTATGAATCGCTCGGTTGCGGCCCAAAGATCGGGCGCATTGTCCGCGATCTCGCCCGCCTTCGACGGCAGCCATTCGCAGGAAGTCCGCCCGCCCGTCCGGGCAAGGCAGGCCGGCGCCAGTTCCTCTATCCTGTCGGCCCAGGGCTGGGCGCCGTGGTGCTTCCAAAGCTTGGCATAGGCGTGCGGCGCCGATGGAAAGCGGCGCGACAGCGGCGTTCCGTCGGCAAGGGTTGGCAGCGGCGTACTTGCGGTCGCGTCAACACCGATTCCGGCGACCTTTCCACCGGCCGGAACAGCCGATGCCAATGCCGAAAGGATTGTTTCGGCGGCATGCAGCCAGTCGTCGCCATCCTGCAGCGCCCAATCGGACGGCAAGCGGGAACCGTCGGGGCCGACCTCATCATAGGTTCCATGGGCATAATCGGCGCTCTTGCGGGCGATCAGGTCACCCGTCGCCGCGTCGATCAGAACGCCGCGCGCCGACCCGGTGCCATAGTCGAGGCCGATGATGAAGGTCGATGAGGATGAAGAGGTCGACGTCTCCGGCATATTTTTCCCCAATTTGTCAGTCGGCGTCATTGCCCCGCTTGCCGACGGCTCCGGTGTCGTCGCGTTTGACACTATGCCGATGCAAATGCAACATCTGCATTCAAACATACAGAACAGCCGCCACGCCGGTGATCATAGCGAAACGCGGAGGAACAGTCAGTGTATCTCGGTCTCGATTTGGGGACTTCCAGCGTCAAGGCGGTCGTCATCAATGCAGACGGGCAACCGCTCGCACAGGCGACGGCGCCAGTATCCGTTTCGCGGCCGAAACCCGGATGGTCCGAACATGATCCGGCTGACTGGGTATCGGCCACCGATCGCGTGATGTCCGCACTGGCTCAAGATCACGGTCAACTGATGGGCGCGGTCGAGGCGGTCGGCCTATCCGGTCAGATGCACAGCGCGACCGTCATGGACGCATCGGACCGCGTATTGCGGCCCTGCATGCTGTGGAACGATGGCCGTGCGCAAGCCGAATGCGCATTGTTGGAGCGGCTGGCGCCCGACCTGAGGACGCTGACCGGCAATCAGGCCATGGCCGGTTTTACGGCCCCGAAACTTCTCTGGATGCGCGAGCACGAGCCGGACCTGTTCCGTCAGGTTGCCACCGTACTGCTGCCGAAGGACTACCTGCGCTGGCATCTGTCAGGCGAGAAGGCATCGGACATGTCGGATTCCGCCGGCACGTTGTGGCTGGATGTCGGCCACCGCGCCTGGTCGCCGGTCCTGCTTGACGCGTGCGGCATGTCCGTATCGCAGATGCCGCGCCTGGTGGAAGGCACCGAGGTTTCAGCGACGTTGCGTGCCGATCTGGCCGCCAAGTGGGGGCTTCGTTCCGGCATTCCGATTGCCGGCGGCGGCGGTGACAACGCCGCCGGAGCGGTCGGCATGGGCGTTGTCACTCCGGGCACGGCCTTTGTCTCCCTCGGGACGTCCGGCGTTGTCTTCGCGGTTTCCGACGGCTTCAGACCGGACCCCGGCAAGGGGCTGCACGCGTTCTGCCACGCCCTGCCGGACACCTGGCATCAGATGACGGTCGTGCTGTCGGCTGCGGCCTGCGTCGACTGGGCGGCCCGGCTCGTCGGTTTCGACGATGCCGGCGCCTTTACCACCGCCGCCGATACCGCCATTCCCGAGCGCTGTCCGATCTTTCTGCCCTATCTGACGGGCGAACGAACCCCGCACAGCGATTCCGCTGCCCGGGGTGTCTTTTTCGGACTCGATCCCGAAACAGGGCCAGCGGAAATCGCCTATTCGGTGCTTGAAGGCGTGTCGTTCGGCCTTGTTGACGGTGTCGACGTCATGCGCGGCGCCGGCACCGACCCTGAGTCATTCACCGTTATCGGCGGCGGCGCCCGTTCCAGCGTCTGGGGCCGGATCATCGCCGCCGCCATGGCCCGGCCGATGATCTACCGGTCGCTGGGCGAGGTCGGTCCGGCCCTGGGAGCCGCCCGTCTGGCGCAGATCGCCGCCACCGGGAGCGATCCGGCAATGGTGGCGACACCACCCAAAGAAGAATCGCGTATCGAACCGGATGCGGCGATGACCGATCGTCTGGCGCCCAGACTGGAGCGGTTCCGGGGGCTCTACACGGCACTGAAGCCGAGTTTCGACGCCGCATACGGCTGATGGGGCTACCACGGCAGGATTGTGCCGTCATAGCTGCGAAAACTGCCGGTGTCCGCGGCGGTGGCCGCATCGATGGCGCCCAGAAGTTCGCCGGCCGCCGTGGTGGGATCGCGAACCGTCAGTCCGTCCTTGGCGAATGGCGCGCTCAGCGGCGAGGCAACTGTTCCGGGATGGAGCGCGAGGCAAATGGCCTCGGGGCGCTTGCGGGACAGTTCGATCGACGCTGTTTTCAGCAACTGGTTCAATGCCGCTTTCGATGCCCTGTAGCCGTACCATCCGCCGAGATGGTTGTCGGTGATGCTGCCGACCTTGGCCGAAATGACCGCGCATACGGCCTTTCCGTTCCGGGGAAACAGCGGCAGAAAATGCTTCATGACCAGGGCAGGGCCGGTGGCGTTGACGGCGAAGGAATGCGCAAGGGCGTCGGCGTCCAGGTTTCGCCACGACTTTTCCGGCCCATGCAATTCGTCGTGCAGGTGGCCGGTCGCTATCAGCAGCAGGCGGACCGGGCCGTTGGCGGCGATACCCTCGGCGGCGGCCGCGATGCTGCGTTCGTCGGTAACATCCAGGGCCGGATCGGTTCGGCGGCCGAGCCCGTGGACCGCCTGAAACTGGCCGCAACTGGTGATCAGTCCCAGACAGGCATGGCCTATCGCACCGGTGGCGCCGACGACCACGGCTTGTCCGTCGGGTGGTATGGATGAGAGCATGGATCGGGTGCTTTCGAACGCTGCGGTGGCATCAAAGCTAGAACGTTTAGGCAGCGAGAAAAGGCCCTGTTCTATCAAAGGCTTGGAATGGAAAGCCAGAAGGTGAGGGGCAGGTATTCGCTGCAGCTTTCTTGATGTTGCGCTGCAAAATGTTAGTATACCTAGTCATCCGTCACAGAACATGAACAAGGGAGCGTCGGATCATGGATCTTACCAACGCCGGGATCATTGGCGGTGGCGCCTGGGGAACTGCCCTGTCTACCGCGATGCATCGCGCCGGCCGATCCGTCACTCTCTGGGTTCGTGAGACCGAAGCGGCGGAGCAGATAAACTCGCTCCACGAGAACCAGGTTTTTCTGCCCGGCATTCGGCTCGATCCATCGATCCGGGCCACCAGCGAAATGGCCGATCTCGCCGCTTGTGATCTGATCCTGCTGGTGGTGCCGTCGCAATTCGTCAGGTCGACCTGCCGGGACGCCGCCCCTCACCTGAAGAAGAGGGCGCCGATCATCGTCTGCGCAAAGGGCATCGAAACCGGAACCGGCGCCCTGATGGGCGAGGTGGTTCAGGCAGAGTTGCCGGATCACCCGGTTGCCGTTCTGTCAGGGCCGACCTTCGCGGCCGAGGTTGCCGACAATCTGCCCACGGCCATCACCTTGGCGGTGGCAGAGGACGAGGCGCGATCCGACGGATTGGGCGGAGCGTTGCTGCAAGCCGTGGCGTCACTGCATTTCCGCCCCTACTTGAGCGGCGACATCGTCGGCACCGAGGTGGGGGGCGCGGCCAAGAACGTCATCGCCATCGCCTGCGGGATCGCCGACGGGCTCGGTTTCGGGTCGAACACCCGAGCGGCATTGATCACGCGGGGGCTGGCTGAAATCCTGCGTTTCGCCGTTGCGCGCGGCGGCAGGGCCGAGACACTGCTGGGTCTCGCCGGTCTGGGCGATCTGACGCTCACCTGCTCCAGCACGCAAAGCCGCAACTTTTCGTTCGGCCGGGCGCTCGGGCAGGGGCAGCAAGCCGACGACCTGCTGGGCAATCGGAATTCGGTCGTCGAGGGCGCCTACAATGCCGCCAGCGTGGTGACGGCCGCAAGGCAACTGGGCGTGGCGATGCCGATCTGCGAGGCGGTAAACGCCCTGCTTCACGAGAATGTGCCCCTGTCCGTCGTGGTCGAGGGGCTGATGGAGCGCCCGATGCGCGGTGAGGCGCCCTCGCTGGAGCAGGTCGTCGTCCGTTCGGGCCATTCTACCTGAGGCCGCTTTCAGCGACCGGCCGGATCGGCACATCATCCCCAACGAAAGTCGGAACACGCCTATGTGCGATCATCGATTGATTCTCGCTACAGACCTGGACGGAACGTTTCTTGGCGGCAGTGCGGACCAGCGGCGCTCGCTTTACGACATGCTGACGCGCCACCGCCGGCAGATCATGATCGTCTTCGTCACCGGCCGGGATCTGGGGTTTATCGATACGCTGAAAGCTGAAGGCGACGTACCGGTCCCGGACTACGTGATCGGCGATGTCGGTACCACGATCGTTCGTGGCGATACCTTCGAGCCGATTGCCGCGGTTCAGGATCCCATCTCCCGTGTCTGGGCGGAATCCGGCGAACGGGTCAAGGAAATGCTCCGTGACGAGCCGGGCCTGAAACCTCAACCCGGCACCTTCGAGCGGCGGATGTCCTATTACTATGACCCGCAGACATTACGTCCGGAGGCCATGGCGAAGGTCGAGGCGGCCGGGCTCCAGTGGCTGACATCCGCGGACATGTATTTCGATGTCCTGCCGCCGGGTGTGTCCAAGGGGCCGACCCTGCTGAATTTCATCGATGCGCTGCAACTTGATGCAGCGCGATGCCTCGTGGCGGGCGACACCATGAACGATCTGTCGCTGTTCGAGACAGGACTGAAGGGCGTTGCCGTCGGTAACGCCGAACCGAGATTGCAGGCCGAATTGCACCGATTGCCGCAGACCTGGTTCAGCCCCGAACCGGGCTGTGCGGGTATTGCCGACGCGATCCGTCATTTCGACTTCAAGCTGGAGGACTGAACCCATGGTCAGCGGGACCGAGATCGACGAAAACGGCAAATCCGATCTGGTGATCGTGTATCACCGCCAGCCCTATGACGAGGTCGTCGTCGACGGCAAGGTGACCTATCGCGAAAATGCCAGCCCCAACGGAATCGTTCCGACGCTCAAGAGCTTTTTCGGCGCCGTCAATCGCGGAAGCTGGGTGGCCTGGAAGCAGGTCAGGGACCGGCAGCGCGAGCCCGGCTTCGAGCGGCGGATCGAGGTGACGGATTCCTATGGCACCTACAAGGTCAGCCGGCTGCCCCTGACGGGCGAGCAGGTGAAGCAGTTCTATCATGTGACCTCCAAGGAGGCCTTCTGGCCGATCCTTCACTCGTTCCCCAATCATTTCAATTACGAACCGGTGGACTGGGAGAATTTCAAGGAGGTCAACCGGCTGTTCGCCGAAGCGGCGTGCGAGGAGGCGGCCGACGACGCGCTGATCTGGGTGCACGACTATAACCTGTGGCTGTGCCCGCACTTTATCCGGCAGATCAAGCCCAATGCCCGCATTGCGTTCTTCCACCATACGCCGTTTCCGTCCGCCGATATCTTCAACATCCTGCCCTGGCGGCGGGAAATCGTGGAAAGCCTGCTGGCGTGCGACCTGATCGGTTTTCATATACCAAGATATGCGCGGAATTTCGTCCAGGTCGCGCGAGGCCTGTGTGACGTGAAGATCGAGACCACGATCAGGGTCGAGGACTCGCTTTCCCCTGTCGGCGGCGCCCTGTCGGAACCGGAAATGCCGGAATACATTCAGGCGAATGGCCGGCAAATCCTGATCGACGCGTTTCCGGTCGGAACCAACCCGTCATTGATCGAGGCACAGTTGGCCAAGCCGGCCGCATGGGAGAGGCTGCGAAATCTGCGTGCGGAAATCGGCGAACAGAAACTGATCATGTCGATCGGCCGCACCGATTATGTCAAGGGTACCAAGGAGATGCTGGAAGCCTATGACCGGCTGCTGTCGCGACGGCCGGACCTTCACGGCAAGGTCAAGCTCATGGTCACCTCTGTTTCGGCGAACGAGAACATGGCCGTGTATCGAAAGGCCCAGCATCAGGTCGAGCAGATGATCGGGCGTATCCACGGCAAATACGCGACCATGGGCTGGGGCCCGATCATGGCCTTCACCACGCCTGTCCCGTTCGACGAGGTGCTTTGCTATTACCGGCTGGCCGATATCTGCTGGACCACGCCTCTTCGCGACGGCCTCAATCTGGTGGCCAAGGAATTCGTGGCGGCCCATCGCGGCGAATCCGGCGTGCTGGTGTTGTCGGAATTCACCGGTGCGGCCGTCGAGATGCAGGAGGCGGTCATGACCAATCCCTATTCCATCGACAGCCTGGTCGAAGGGATCGAAACCGCCCTCGACATGGACGAAGCGGAGCAGAAGCGACGCATGAGCGCGATGTTCCAGAGCGTCGAGAAATACGACATCAGCCACTGGGCCGAACACAGCCTGTCGCAGTTCCGCCGCATCGGCGCGCGGGTCGCCGCACCGCCGGAGGCCGAGGTCGGGACCGCCGCCGAATGATGAACGGGCAAGGGGGGTTCCCCAACGCCGATGCGCACAAAGCCCGCCCTGGCTCGTCAGTCCCAGATTGCATCTTTGTGCGAGACGAATTCCTTCGGGCTCCGCCAAGGCGTGTGGCGGTCGAGATGCGATGGTGATCCGAGGGCGATCAGGGCGCCTCTACCGAAGAGTCGGTCAATCCGGCAGCACCTTGAAATGCGGCTGTGAGCCTTACTCCGGGTTGGCGATGATCAGCCTGACTTCCGCCTCCTTGAGCCGCTGTACCATGGGCTCGGGAGGCTGGCGGTCGGTGATCAGGGTGCCGATGCGGTCGATGTCGCAGAGACGCACCGGCGCCTGCGCCCGGAATTTCGAGTGATCGGCCACGACGACCAGATGCGACGCCTGCGCCAGCGCGTTGATCGCAAACTCTGTCTCGTCGAAATAGAAATTCATCAACCCGCCTTCGGGGTGAATGGCGCCGACCGTAATAAAGACATAGCGCAGCCGGAACCGCTGAACGAACGCCACGGCATCGGCACCCAGAATGGCGCCGTCGTCCTCGCGCACGGCGCCGCCGGCCAGAAACACCCTGTTGTTCCGGTGGTTGAGCAGTGTCCGCGCGATTTCCAGACCATTGCTGACGACGAACAGGTCCTGGTGCTGGGCGAGTGCGCGCGCCACGAACAGGGTTGTGCTGCCATTCTCCAGTAGAATCGAGTCCCCGTTCTCGATCAGGCCGGCGGCTTCCCTTGCGATCGCCCGCTTCTCGGCCGAGTTGTGCGACATGCGATTCTGGAAGTCGGGTTCCTGCACGACCGCCGGCAACATCGCCCCGCCGCGAACGCGTTCGATGAGTCCGCGATTGGCCAGAGACTTGATATCCCGGCGGACGGTCTCGTCCGAAACGCCCAGCTGGCGCACGAATTCCGACACGCTGCAGGTGCCGTTGGTGCCGAGAAGCTTAAGGATCGCGGTATGCCGCGTGGAGGGATGCACTCTTCGTACCTCATGAGAAGCCGTCGAAGCCGGTCTTACCGATACGCCGGAAACGTGCAGAAAATATAGCGGCGCGGCGGCCCCATGACCAGCCGATTTGTGGAAATTCGTGGAAAAATGTTGACATATGTGGGTCTGTGAACTCAATGTCCCCGCAACGGACCGCCGGAATTCCTCTTGGTGGAATAAGAAGCGCACAGGCTCGGTTAGAAATCCGGGCTGCGATTCACAGGGAATATGGGGTTCGAAATTACATATTCGACGGCTTTTGGCTTACATAATGGCTGTTGCCGCTCTGAAACATCGGGTTCGGACCGACCGCCGATCACGATTATTGTTATGAATGACCGAAAGGACAACGCAATGAAAACAACGAAATCGATCATCCGCGACCATTGTCTGTGGGCTTTTGTGGGTTTGGCCACAGTCGCTGGCGCGCCGATGGCGGCGTCTGCCGACGTCCCGGAATCCGATCGCACCATTCGCCTGACCCTGAATGACTGGACCGGCCAGAACCTGACGACCAACCTCATGGGTCGGGTCCTTGCGGAGATGGGCTATTCGGTCGAGTATGTGCAGGCGGACTATATCGCCCAGTTCACAGGTCTGGCTTCGGGCGATCTGCACGTTGCCATGGAGATCTGGGAGACGACAGCCCGCGATCAGCTGGAAGAGGCGGTTGCCGCCGGCGACGTCGTCGATCTTGGCGAAACCGGCATGCATGCCATCGAGGAATGGTGGTATCCGAGCTATGTTGAGGAGCTGTGCCCCGGCCTTCCGGATTGGGAAGCGCTTCGCGATTGCGGCGACGTCTTCGCCACGCCTCAGACGCAGCCTGATGGCCGGTACCTGGGCGGCGCGGTTACATGGGGCGGCTATGACGAAGAGCGCATCGAGGCTCTGGATCTGCCGTTCGAGGTGATCCACGCCGGAACCGACGCCGCGCTGTTCGCCGAAATCCAGGCTGCCTATCAGCGCCAGACCCCGATCATTGCATGGGTCTATACCCCGCATTGGGCGCCGATCCAGTTCGATGGCGAATGGATCGAATTCCCGGAATACACCGAGGAATGCTATGAAGACCCAAGCTGGGGCGTCAATCCGGACATGGCCTATGACTGCGGCAAGCCGCGCGGTTGGATCAAGAAAGCCGCCTGGCCCGGTCTGCAGGAAGAATGGCCCGCAGCCTACGAGGCGATCTCCAATTTCACGATCGACAACGAGACGATCGGCACCATGATCGGCTACGTCGATCTCGATGGCCGGCCGCTCGATATGGTCGTCGATGAATGGATCGCCGAGAACGAAGACGTTTGGTCGACCTGGATTCCGAACTGATCTCCGGACACCGTTTGGTATCCGACCACGGCCTGGCTCCGTCCGCTTTCCGGCACTCGGGAAGCGGGCGGAGTCCCGCTATTCTTCTGGACAACCCCGAGGGGTCCCAATGACCGCCGATACCGGAGCAACCGCTCACCCGACAGCGCCGGAACCCTCCGATCTCAGGCCCTCCGCTTCCAGTCTCTCTGATTCCGGGCTGTCCGATTCCGGGTTTTCCGATGGCGAGACGCCTGTCCGCCGCGACCGTCCGGTGAAACTGTCCTGCCGGGGATTGTGGAAGCTGTTCGGCGAGGATGCCGAAGGGTTCGCTCAACGAAACGCGGCCGACATCGCCGGCGCCGTCGATAACGATCCGTCGATCTTCGCTGCCGTTCGCGACGTCGACCTGTCCATTCGGACCGGCGAAACCTTCGTTATCATGGGGTTATCCGGCTCGGGCAAGTCGACCCTGGTCCGGTGCCTGTCGCGCCTTCTTGATCCGAGCGCCGGTGCGCTGGAACTCGAAGGGCGCGATCTGATGGGTCTGCCGAAAAAGGAACTCATCGAGATCAGGCGTCACAAGATGGGCATGGTGTTTCAGCACTTCGCCCTGTTGCCGCACCTGACCGTGCAGGAAAACGTGGCCTTTCCGCTCAGTATCCAGGGCATGCGCCGGGACGTGCGCGACGCCAAGGCGATGGAGATGATCGATCTCGTCGGTCTGGGCGGGCGCGAAGCCGATCTGCCGGCCCAGCTTTCCGGCGGTCAGAAGCAGCGTGTCGGCATCGCCCGATCGCTGGCGGTCGAGCCGGAACTTTGGTTTCTGGACGAGCCGTTCAGCGCGCTCGATCCGCTGATCCGGCGCGATATGCAGGACGAACTGATGCGCCTGCAGAAGGTGCTGAACAAGACCATCATTTTCATTACCCACGATTTCGACGAAGCCATCCGTATCGCCGACCGTATCGCCATCATGAAGGATGGCGCCATCGTTCAGGTGGGCACGCCGGAGGAGATCGTCTGTGCCCCGGCCGATACCTATGTGTCGGAATTCACCCGCGACGTGCCGCGCGCGAAGGTCATGACCGCAAGATCGATCCTTCGCACGGACAGAGCGAGCAGGGCCGGAGCCAATCGGGATGGGGCAGGCGCCGAAAGCGTCGATATCGATGCCCGGCTGGAAACGATCGCGCGACTGGTCGTCGCTGCCGACGCCCCGGTTACAGTCACCGATGACGGGCGAGCGGTCGGCGTGCTGAGGCGCGAAGACGTCATTTCGGTTCTGGCAGGTCTGGAGGTCGACCGTGGCTGATACGACCTCCGGCATGTCCACCTCGCGTCAGGCAGCAGCCGGGTATGGGCTGCGTGCGGGTGCGGTCGCCGTTGGCGCAATTGTGCTGGCCACTCTGCTGTGGGTCGCCGCCGGCGAGGCCGAATGGGTCATGACGGTACCGGCGTGGATGGTGATCCCGCTTGCCGACTGGGTCAGCGTCGGCATGGACTGGCTGATGCGCGATGCCGCCATCCTCGGCGTCAGCGTGCGCGATGTCCTGCGCGGCTTTTCCTCCATCCTCGCGATTCCGCTGGACGTGGCGCTGGCGGCCCTCGCTCGTGGAGCGGAAATTCCGTTCGGTGCCGTCGACATTGTACTGCCGCCCTTCAGCTGGATTGGTGTTGCCATCGCCGCACTGATCGCCGCATGGCAATTGGGCGGTCGGCGCCTGACAATCCTGACGGCGCTGACGCTGGCCTATCTGGTGCTGTTCGGCCAATGGGTCAGCGCGATGACGACCTTTGCGTCGATCGCGGTTGCCGTGCCCATCGGCGTCGGCCTCGGGCTGGTGCTGGGCATTCTTGCCTTCATGAAACCGTCCGTCGAGCGGGCGCTGACGCCGGTTCTCGACCTGATGCAGACCGTGCCGGTGTTCGCCTATCTGGTGCCGGTGCTGGTGATGTTCGGCTTCGGCCCTGTTTCGGCCATGGTTGCGACCGTGATTTATGCCACGCCGCCGATGGTCCGGATGACGATCGTCGCCCTTCGCGGCGTGCCGCCGGAAACGCTGGAATTTGGCACGATGGCTGGCTGCACGCGGCTCCAGATGATCTGGCGCATTCTGCTGCCGTCGGCGCGCTCCGGCCTGATGGTCGGCGCGAACCAGGTGGTGATGCTGTCGCTGAACATGGTCATCATTGCCTCGATGATCGGTGCTGGCGGCTTGGGTTACGACGTTCTGACCGCCTTGCGCCGGCTGCAGATCGGTGCCGGACTTGAGGCCGGGGTCGCCATAACCCTTATCGCCATCGTCGTTGACCGGTTCGGTCAGGCGCTGTCGACCGGGGCCGCGCGGCAGGCCGACCTGCCGCTGCGCTGGATCCTGCCCGCCGTCCTCGTGGCGTTCACTGTGCTGGCGGTGTTCGTGCCGGCGCTTGCCGTCCCGCCCGACTACCTGACAGTCAGCACCTCGTCCTTCTGGGACGCCGTGATGACCTGGATCAACGTCGAGCTTTACGACTTTCTGAACGCCATCAAGACGTTCCTGCTGATTTACGTCCTGTTGCCGGCGAAACGGCTGCTGCTTGCACTGCCCTGGATCTGGGTGGTCGGCGTACTCGCGGCGCTTGGTTGGTCGATCGGCGGACTGCGTCTCGCCGCGCTGGTGGCGCTGCTGTGCCTGTTCATCGCGCTGACCGGCTTCTGGGAACCGGCGATGGTCGCCGTCTATCTCTGCGGCGTTGCCGTCATCATCGCGGCGGCAATCGGCATTCCGGTCGGTGTCTTGTCGGCGAAGAGCGAACGGGTTCACGGCGTTACGGCGGTTGTCGTCGACACGCTCCAGACGATGCCGAGCTTCGTCTATCTGATCCCGGTCGTGATGCTGTTCCAGGTCGGCGATTTCGCGGCACTGGTGGCGATCGTGGCTTATGCCGTTGCCCCGGCCATCCGCTATACCGACCACGGCATTCGCGGCGTGTCTGCCGAGGTGCTGGAAGGTGCGCGGATGATGGGCTGCACGCCGCGCCAGATTCTCTGGCGCATCCAGCTTCCGCTGGCGCTGCCGGAGATCCTGGTCGGGCTCAACCAGACCATCATGATGGCCTTGTCGATGCTCGTGATCACCGCCCTGGTCGGTACCCGCGATCTCGGTCAGGAAGTCTATATCGCCCTGACCCAGGCCGATATCGGTCAGGGACTCGTGGCCGGCCTGTGCGTCGCCGCGATCGCCATCATCGCCGATCGCCTCATCAAGGCCGCCGTGGCGCGCCGCCGCGCCAACCTGGCCGATACCTGAAAAACCGGAGCCGCCGGGCCGGACGTCGCGGCGTCCGGCTGGCGCCCGTCAACAATCGACTCAATCGATAGCGAGGAACCACTATGTCCGATCATTACGACAATTCCGGCGTCGACCGCCTTTATGCCGAAGTCTGGGGCGAGAACATTCATTACGGCGTCTATCCGACCGGCGATGAATCCATCGAAGACGCCACCTGGATCGCCAAACGCACCATGGCCGAAGCGGTCGGGCTGAAGCCCGGAATGACGGTGCTGGAAGTCGGTTGCGGATACGGGGCGACCGCCCGGTACCTTGCCGAAACCTTCGGTGTGGATGTCGTGGCGACCAATATTTCCGAGGTTCAGCTCAAGCGGTGCCGGGAAAGGGATCAGCCGACGACCGGCGGCAAGCTGCGCTTCGAATACGCCGATTTCCATGATCTTCCCTATGAAGACGGAACCTTCGATGTCTGGTGGTGTCAGGAATCGCTGGTTCATTCCGCCGAAAAGGAAAAGGTGCTGGCCGAGGCGTTCCGCGTCCTCAAGCCCGGCGGCCGGGTGGTCATTTCCGACCACATCTTCTGGGTCGACAAGCTGACGCCGGCCGAGCGTACTGCCGTCGAAGCGCGCTATCACATGTCCAAGCTGTCCAGCCCCGACGATTACAAAGCCCATCTCGCCGCCGTCGGCTTCGATCTGGTGGATCATCGCGACTGGCAGGTCCATGCCGCAATGCACCGCGCGAAGGTGCTTCAGCGACTCGAATCGAAGATGGACGAATTCGCGCGTGTCATCGATCCCGAAACCCTCAGCGTCAATCACCATAGCTGGGCGGAGTGGGCGCGCATGGCGGCCGAAGGCAAGCTCAGCTTCGATTTCTTCCTGGCGGAAAAGCCGCGCGGCTGATCCCGGCCTGCGCCTGCACCAGGACGCTAATGGAACTGGAGAAAGACCAATGGATGACGATCTGCGCCGGGCCATTGCCCGGATCCCGAAACTATCGGGCAAGACCGAAGCCCAGCTCCGGCCCAAACGGCTCGGCGGGCAGACAAACATCGTCTATCAAATCGTCGATGATGGCGAAGACCTGATCGTGCGCATGCCCGGCAAAGGGACCGAAGAGTACATCGACCGCCGGGTCGAAGCGCACAATACCCGGGCGGCGGCGGCAGCCGGCGTCGGGGCGGAGGTTCTGTTCAACGACGAGAATGATGGCCTGATGGTGATCCGTCACCTGAAGGGGCGCACGATGTCGCCGGAAGCCTTTCAAAATGATGACGATGCCGTCGAGCGGGCCGGGATCGTCATGGGCAGGATGCATCGGTCGGGACAGGAATTTCAGTTCCGGTTCGAGCTGTTTTCCATGATCGACGAGTATCTCAGGGTGCTTTCCGGCACGTCCATCGACATGCCCGAGGGCTATGACGATGCCGTTGCCGAGGCCCGCGCGATCCGCGAAGCGATCGAGGCCGATCCCGTGCCGCTGGCGCCCTGCCACAACGACCCGCTCTGCGAAAACTTTCTGGACGACGGCAAGCGCATGTGGATCGTCGACTGGGAATATTCCGGCATGAATGATCCGTTCTGGGATGTCGGCGATGTTTCGGTGGAAGCCGGACTGACGCCGGAACAGGATCAGAAGCTGCTCCGGGCGTATCTGGGCCGCGCGCCCAGGGAAAGCGAGGTCGGTCGGATGATTCTGTACAAGGCGGCCTGTGACCTGCTGTGGACGCTGTGGGGGCTGATTCAGTTCTCGAACGACAACCCCGCGGAGGATTTCTGGGCCTACTCCATCGAACGGTTCGAGCGCAGCAAGAGCCTCATGCGGTCGCCGATCTTTGCCGAAAGCCTGAAATCCGTACGCAAGGCAGCGTAGGTGACGATGTCAGAGCCAGGCTCCGCCGTAACCGGTCCGATCGCCGACATCAAGGGTATCCTGTTCGACAAGGATGGGACGCTGTTCGATTATCACGCTTCATGGGCGCCGGTGAATGCCGGCGCGGCCATGACCGCAACGCGGGGCGACCCCGAACTGGCCGAGACGCTGCTCGTGGCGGGGGGGCTTGATCCGGCCTCCGGCCGCTATGCGTCAGGCAGCCTTCTGGCCGCGGCCCATACGGGCGAGATAGCCGAGGCATGGGCCCGTATCATGCAGATGCCGGCGGATCAGGTGCCCGACCTGATTGAGCGGCTTGATCGGACATTTCAGGAACTGGGACCGATCCACGCCACGCCGGTCGGCGATCTTCGGGCACTGATGACCGGCCTTCGGGACCGGGGCCTGATCCTTGGTGTTGCAACCAGCGACAGCGAGGAGGGCGCGCGCCGCATGCTGACCGATGCCGGCTGTGGCGCGGATCTGGTCGCCTATATTGCCGGATACGATAGCGGCCATGGCGGCAAGCCGAACCCGGGCATGGTGCACGGCTTCACGGCTGCAACCGGGCTGCCGGCTGACTCGGTGATGGTTGTTGGCGACAATCTCCATGATATCCGCATGGGACGCGCTGCCGGATGCCGTCTGGCGATCGGTGTTCTGACCGGTACCAGCAGCCGCAATGACCTGGCTGCGGAAGCCGACGCCGTTCTGAACAGCATTCTCGATCTTCCGGCGCTTATGGATTCGTAGGCCGATCGCTTCCCGTCCGGGAGGCATGGAATCGCCGCCTTTTCCCCTCCCCGGAGGCACGAAGTGCCATCCGGGGTCCACACGATAAAATAGAAATTCGAGGAGCCGGGCGCTTGGCCAGGCAGGGTCTTCGCGCGACCGGCAGCGCGCTAGGCCGGCGAGGGGCCGTATTGATTGGCGCCGGACGATCCCTCCAGTATGCCGAGATCGATCAACGCCCACAAGAATCCGACAATCGGGATGAAAAGCAGCAGACACCACCAGCCGGACTTGTCCCGGTCGTGGCAGCGCTTTATATGCAGCATGAGGCCGGCGATCAGGATCAAGGTGCTCAATATCCATTGGATGAAGCCGGAACTGCCGAAAAGGGCATTGAGGATGAGGGAGGCGATGAACAGCAAGCCGACCCCGATCCACCAGGTCTGGCGTCCGACACGCCCTTCGGGAGTCAGAAACATGAATTTGAGGTCGAGATTGCCCACTGTGTTGCTCCCGTTGTTATTGCTCGGTCTCTGAACGACGAGCGTACCTGTTCGCGGCATCTGAACCGCGAGCCGGCAGTCAGCCCGTCACATTGATGCGAGACTGTAACACCCTGACGACGCGAGGCAAGCCGCCGCGTTTTCGGTGGGCCGCAGAGGGTGAAGCAGAGGGTGAAATAGTGACGGTGGGCGTAAAATCGCACAAGCTGGCATATGTGCCTTGAAATTGCCGCAGTCCCGGCGTATCTATTCCTTCATCGATGTTTGGCCGGACTATTGGGCCCATTGCCTTTCCGTAGACGGGCACGCCTTCTGAAGATCCCTACCAAAATCGACCATCCGACGGCCGTCGTTCGAAAGAATTCCGGTTGTCATACGACACTTGCCGATCTACGAAAGGGGCAATTATGATTAGTGGAACCGTTAAGTGGTTCAATAGCCAAAAAGGCTATGGTTTCATCCAGCCGGAATCCGGCGGCAAGGACGTTTTCGTCCATGTTACCGCTCTGGAATCCGCAGGCATCTCCAGCCTGAACGACGGCCAGCGGGTCAAGTTCGAGCTGCAGACGGACAAGCGCACGAATCGTGAGTCGGCTGTTAACCTGCAGCTCGACTAATCACGAACGCGCTATCCGGCCTCAGGGCTGGAAATACGCGGCCGCGCAAGCGGCAGGAAGTGGGGCGGCCTTCGGGTCGCCCTATTTTTTTGGGCATTTCTGTTTCGCAGTATCGCCTATTGATCGATCAAGGCCGATTCAATGTCCGAAAAAAGCGAGGGCGCGGAAGGTGCCGGCAGTTCGTTGGCTCTGCCCAAAGCCATATGACCGAATCCCAGACGGTTGGCGCCGGACCCGTTCTCCCGGAGGTCGGCGTTGACCGGTATGGCAATGATCTCGAATGGGACATCCCCATTGGCACCATATCGGATGACGCCGGAGAATATCGCTTCACGCCGTCTGTCGATCACCCAGCTGGCGCCGGTTTTTGCAAGACGGGCAAATTCCGGCCACGGTGCAAACACTTCGGAGAATGACGGCCCCGACTCGGTGCGCGCCATTGCCTTCTGACCCCCGTTTCCGCGATCCATGGCCGGTTGGGTTGGCAGGCGAGCGTGACGGCGGCCGAGAAGGTGGCTTATCGTCTCGCCAAGCACACGGAATCGGAATTCCGTGCCGCTACGCTGAAACAGGAGCAAATGGCTCAGCATGTCCGGGAACGTGAACGGAAGATTGTTCCGCACGTCTCCGGGCGCGGTTTCCATGACCATGCGCGAAAGCCGGTCGCGGAACGCCCGGTTCCCGGGAAGTCTGGTGACTGATCCTAAGGCCGCCTCGATGCTCTCGGGCGGCGGCGGGTGGCGCATCAACGGATTATCCTTCGAGAAGACCTGATTGCCTACTCAAGGACACATGATGCGCCACAAAAGTTCACCAGATGTGAAATATTCCTGCAATTCACCGCAAATGTAATTTCAATTAGAGCGAAGCTTTCAATTCGCGCCGCCGGGCGTGCAGAACCGGCTCGGTATAGCCGCTGGGCTGTTCCCGGCCCTTCAGGACCAGATCGAGGGCTGCCTGAAACGCCACGCTGTTGTCGAAGTCCGGTGCCATCGGGCGATACCCGGCGTCGCCGGCGTTCTGGCGGTCGACGACTTCGGCCATGCGTTTCATGGTGTCGATGACGGTGTCCCGGCTGACGACGCCGTGGTGGAGCCAGTTCGCGATGTGCTGGCTGGAGATGCGAAGGGTCGCGCGGTCTTCCATCAGCCCGACATTGTTGATATCCGGAACCTTCGAACACCCGACGCCTTGATCGATCCAGCGCACGACATAGCCCAGAATGCCCTGTGCGTTATTCTCGACTTCGGCACGGACCTCTTCATCCGACCAATTGGGCCGATCGGCCAAAGGCAGCGTCAGCAGATCGTCCAGCGATGCCATTGGCCGGTTCCGCAGCTCCTTCTGCCGCGCCAGGACGTCCACGAGATGGTAGTGCAGAGCGTGCAATGTCGCGGCCGTGGGCGAGGGGACCCAGGCCGTATTGGCGCCGGCCTGCGGATGGCCGATCTTGGTCTTCAGCATATCGGCCATCAGGTCCGGCATCGCCCACATGCCTTTGCCGATCTGGGCATGGCCGGTCAGCCCGCAGGCAAGCCCCACATCGACATTCCGGTTTTCATAGGCCTGTATCCACTTGGCGGACTTCATATCCCCCTTTCGGATCATGGCCCCGGCTTCCATCGACGTATGCATTTCGTCGCCGGTCCGGTCGAGAAATCCGGTGTTGATGAAGAACACACGATCCTTGGCGGCCCGGATGCACTCCTTGAGGTTGGCGGATGTGCGCCGCTCCTCGTCCATGATGCCCATCTTGACCGTGTTGCGGGGCAGACCCAGCATGTCTTCCACGCGATCGAACAGGTCGTTGGCGAACGCCACTTCCTCGGGCCCGTGCATCTTCGGTTTGACGATATAGATCGACCCGGCCCGGCTGTTGGCGACGCTGCCGGTATGCTTGACGTCGTGGATGGCGATCAGGGCGGTAACGGCGGCGTCGACCAGCCCCTCCGGCACCTCGTTGCCACTATCGTCGAGAATGGCGTCGGTGGTCATCAGATGGCCGACATTGCGGATCAGCATCAGGCTGCGACCATGCAGTGTCACGGATCCGCCCATGGGTGCCATATAGACGCGATCGGGGTTGAGCCGTCGTTCCAGCGTTTTGCTGCCTTTCGCGAAGGACGCCGCAAGGTCACCCTTCATCAGGCCCAACCAATTGCGATAGGCCGCAACCTTGTCTTCGGCGTCGACCGCGGCAATCGAATCCTCCAGGTCCATGATCGTGCTCATGGCGGATTCAAGGACGACGTCTGCGACGCCGGCCGGGTCAGTCTTTCCGATGGCGTGATCGCGGTCGATGCGTATCTCGGCATGAAGCCCGTTGTTCCGCAAAAGGATGGCGTCGGGCGAGGCCTGATTGCCCAGATAGCCGACGAACCGGTCGGGATCCGCAAGTCCCGTCGTCTCGCCCTTGGACAATGCTACACTCAGCACACCATCAACGATGGTGTAGCCGGTGGACTGTGTATGGGTGCCGGCCGCGAGAGGGGCGACGTCGTCGAGCACCTCGCGCGCCCGGTTGATGACGGCTTGGCCGCGCTTGGGGTTGAAGGCACCACTGGCATCCAGCGCCGGCTCCAGTCCCGGGTCGTGGGGGATTGCATCAGTGCCGTAGAGCGCATCGTACAGGCTGCCCCAGCGCGCGTTCGCGGCGTTGAGGGCGTAGCGTGCGTTCAGGATCGGAACCACGAGCTGCGGGCCCGGAACCTCTGCGATTTCGGGGTCCACATTCGCGGTCGTCACGGCAAAATCGGGACCTTCGGGCTGCAGATAGCCGATCTCTTCCAGGAAAATTCGATAGGCAACCGGGTCCAGCGGCTGGCCGCGGCGTTCCAGATGCCACGCATCGATTTTTTCCTGAATCTCCGCGCGCTTGTGCAGCAGAGCGCGATTGCGGGGAGACAGGTCCCTGATCAGAGTGTCCAGGCCGGACCAGAAGGCTGAGGCGTCGACACCGCTGCCGGGCAGCACGTCCGTCTCGATAAAATCATTCAAGGCCGCCGCGACCCTCAACGAACCGTGCGCAATCCTGTCGGTCATCCCCATACACCTTCGATCGTTTTTCACATGATGGACTCGTAATCCCATCCAATGGAATTAGCCGATATAGATGGCGATGGCGCAGGGCGGTGTCAAACCGAAATCAAAGCCGGATTCCAGGGGTTCGTTCCCGGAAGTGTCGCCTGAACGGCCGGCGACGGGCCGAGCTGAAGAGCGCCGACCCGCCACCACCGGGGACCCGGTCGCGGTCGGGCTCAGGACCGCCGCGACAGCAGCCGTCGAACCGCCCGGGTGATCTGATCGATATGCTTGAACAGGCTGCCGTCCAACTTGTTGAAGCGAGGGTTCGAAATATGGAGCCGGAACCCGCCTCGTTCGCGGATGGCGATGCCCACATCCAGATCGGCCACCTCGATTATGACTCTCTCATTTGCAATGCTTGCCATGGATACTGCCCCTGATCTCCTGTCGGCAATCACCCGGGCGCAGCATTTGTGCGCCCTGGTCTGCGATACTGACGATATGTCGGAATGCGGTGTGGCTGGATCGCTATCGTTGCATTCGATATCGTCGAGACGAGGGGATCGGGTGCCGTTGGGCGGACCGATGCTGCAGTGCTTCGCCCGAGCGTGAGCCTGTGGGGAGCGACGGAGCTGCGATTACCTGGAAACTGATCGGATGGATGGGCGTCATTCTCTGGGTTCTCCCTTGGTAAGAGAACCACGAACACTGTTCGTGGCGCTTTAGCGTTTGATGACGCGGTGCAAGCTGCGTATTTCAAATGACCGCGGGTTCCCGACTGGAACCGGCCCCGGCAATCGGGAGCGCCTTTATAATTGGACATGCGCGCCATGGTGTCAACTGGCCGTGCCTGACTTGAACCCAAATGGAGTAGCGGCTACCCGATTTGTGGTAGGAGTGAGGTTCTACTATCATGCGGTGGCATTGGCGCAGGCCCGATGCCAAGGTCGCGATGTGACGCCGCTGTCGGCTGGGGGGGGAGACTATGACCTTATTGGATTTGCGGGCACCGACGGCCGAAGCGATCCGCACGGGAATAGCCGATGGAAGCCGGCAGGCTGATACTGTCGCAGAGGCGAGTATCGCACGGATCGAACAATGCGACGAAAGTCTGGGCGCCTTTGTCGATTTCAACACCAGCGCCGTTCGAACGGCGGTGGCCGCTTTGCCGGGTCCGCGCAAGGCCGATCGCCTGTACGGCGTTCCGGTCGGCGTGAAGGATATCATCGACACTGCCCTGCTGCCGACGTCCTATGGCTCGCCGATCTATGCCGGTCATCAGCCAGCCGCCGATGCCTACGTCGTCAGCCGGATTCGCAGCCTGGGCGCCGTGATCATGGGGAAAACGGCGACGGCGGAATTTGCGTGGACCCATCCGCCCGCGACCGCCAATCCGTGGAATCCGGCCCATACGCCCGGCGGATCGTCCAGCGGGTCAGCAGCGGCCGTGGCCGCCGGTATGGTGCCGATCGCCCTGGGCACGCAGACATCGGGTTCCGTCATCCGGCCGGCGCTTTATTGCGGTGTCATCGGCATCAAGCCGACGTTCGGCACGATCAACAGAACCGGCGTCAAGCCCGCGGCAGACAGTCTGGACACGCTCGGGCTTTTCGCGCGAGAGGTTGCTGACGGGTCATTCTTCCTGGATGCCGTGTGCGGCCGAAACACGGAACTGCCGGAAAGCGGCACCGGCATGACCGTCGGCGTCCTGATCCCGGAAAGCACAGGTGTGGCCCCCAGCATGGCAGATGACTGCGCCTTGACGGCTCTGGAGCGTGCCGCCGAAACGTTGGAGGCCGATGGATGTACGGTCCGGCGTATGACGGTACCGGCATGGTATGAAGAAATCTTCGGCCTGCAGGAAACCATTGCGGCCTATGAGGGCGCCCGCGCACTGGCGTTCGAGCGCATAGCATTTGGCGATATGCTCAGCGAGACGCTGCGCCGCTTTCTGGACGAAGGTGCCAGGATCAGCATGAAGGAATATCTGGCAGCGATCCGGCGAGTGGACCTGCTGCGCCCGCTCGCCGACGCGTGGCTGAGCGAGGTCGACGCCATTGCCACAATTGGCGTGAATGGCGAAGCCCCCTCTGACCGGACGACCACAGGCGATCCGCATTTCTGCCGGCCCTGGTCGGCGCTGCACACGCCGAGCGTGGCGGTGCCGACAGCATTCGGACCCGCCGGCATGCCGATTGGCGTCCAGATCGTGGCAGCCCGGTGGTGCGATGCCCGGGCCCTGTGTGTGGCCCATCGCCTGGATCTGGGCACGCGCGCCGAGCGGATCGATGCTTCGGTCACCCGATAGCAGCGGATGTGATAGCTCGCAAAAACAACGGGGCTGGTGAACGGACCTTAAAATTTTTCTTTCGATGGACGGAGCAGAATGCTTCGCCGGTTGTTGTTATACGGGGAGCGTGCGATCGTCTGCCTGACCAACTCGTATCGGAGAAAAAAATGCTTTCCTGGACACTCGTATTTCTGGTGATTGCCGTTATCGCGGCGGTTCTCGGCTTTTCCGGGATCGCCGGGGCGGCAGCAGGTATCGCGAAGATACTGTTCGCAATTTTCGTTATTCTCTTCATTCTGTCATTCTTCTTCGGCGGCGCGCCAGCGGCCGTCGGCGCGATCTTCGCCACCGGTGTCGTCTAGTCGCACGCAATTGCGGCTCTGCAGTCCAGGCCGTGAAACCATTGCATCATCAGCTATCCGCGTGGATCATTGACACGCAGCGATGGCTCGCCCACCTCTGATAACGCATAATCCCGAGCAAAGGAGAACCAGTATGGCGACCGAAAAGTCGGATCAGGACGTTCAGGCGCTGCGCGCCGATATCGAGGCGCTTCGCAACGATGTTTCAGCGGTAACCAAGTCGCTTTCAGACCTGGCCCGGCATCGGGCCGGTGATTTCAAGAATGCCGCATGGTCCCGGGCCGAGCATGTGCGCGACGATCTGGGTGAAGTGGTCGATGATATGACCGGTCGCGGGCGGCGTCAGGTCGACCGGCTGGAACAGGAGGTCGCGGACCGCCCGCTCGTCAGCCTGCTGACAGCCTTCGGTATCGGCTTGCTGCTTGGCAAGCTTCTGGACCGGCGGTAATCGGGGCGGCCCGGTGAAGGACCTGGAAGCAGCCATAATTCGCTCGATCCTGTCCGCATTGTTGATCGTCCTGGCGCTGATGTTTCTGTTGGCGTCGATCGGCTTTCTTCTGGTCGTCGCTTATCAACTTGCCGAACCCGTTTGGGGCCCGCCCGGTGCGGCGGGTCTTGTGGCGGGAATTTGTTTCGGCCTGACGCTCTTTCTGCTCGGTATCGCGGCCATCCTCGGCCGATCGCGGCAGAAGCGGGCGGTTGCCCCGCCGGGCGCCGGCACTGATGCGCCGCCGTCGCGTGATCCGGCGCTCGATACGGTGCTGAAGCTATGGGTTCGGCGTTCGCCGTGGGAGGCCCTGTCCACCGCCCTGATCGGTGGTGTGGTCTACGTCAAGGTGCCTGAGGCCCGATCACTTGTCATGCGGATGCTGACGACACCGCCAACGGACAGTGGGCCAGTAGACAGAAGACCTGCAGGTCGGGGACCAGTAGACCCGGGGCCGGGCGACTTCTGAGGATTCAAAGTGAAACAGGACGGGTAGGGGCGCGGCCATGGACCCAGATTTCGGAAGCACCGAGATGGCGTTGTTCCTCTCAATCGGTCTGCTGATCGCCATATTCTGTGCAATGGTCGTCATCTGGCTCTTGATGCTGGCGGCCGCGGCGGTGTTCTGGCGCTCACCGCTGCCGCGGCGCACAGCAGACCAGATCCGCCTGGCATTCTGGATCCTGTTCGACACCCGCCGGACCCTTTCCGGCAGCATCGACCCGGCTATCCGCAACAAAAGCCGGGGCTGATGGCTGCGCGGTCAGCCAAAGTCCCGGAGCCGATCAGGGCAGGCCGGCGCCCGATCTTTTGGCACCGGATCGTTTGGCCGCATTCAGGGTTTCGCCCATAACGGAGCCGATCAGCGTCTGCGTGTATTCATGCTTGGGTGCGCCGAGTACATCCGCCGTTGTGCCATGTTCCACAACCTGGCCCTTGTTCATGACCATGACGCGGTCGCACAGGTATCGGACGACCGCCAGATCATGGGAAATGAACAGATATGTGAGCCCGAGTTGCCGACGCAGATCTGCCAACAGCTCAAGAATCTGTGCCTGGATCGATACGTCCAGCGCCGAAACGGGCTCGTCCAGGATCAATAGATCGGCATCGGCGGCGAGCGCGCGCGCGATGCCGATGCGCTGGCACTGACCGCCCGAGAACTCGTGCGGCAGTCGGTGAATGAATTCCGGTCGAAGGCCAACCAGACTCATCAGCTCCTTTACGCGCGCTTGCCGCTTTTCACGCGGCCAGCCCAGAAGTCCGATCAACGGCGCCGCGATCAGATCTCCAACCGACCGGCGCGGATTGAGCGACCCAAGCGGGTCCTGGAAGATCATCTGAATACGGCGCTGGACGTCACGAGGATGGCCATGGGCGGCGCCGGGCAAGGGCTGGCCATCCAGAGTCATCGTACCTTCCGAAGGTTTCATCAGACCGACGATCATGCGGGCCAGCGTGGACTTGCCGCATCCGCTCTCACCGACGATGCCGAAGGCCTCACCGCGTTGAACGCTAAGGGATACATGATCGACCGCCGTCATCTGACTGCTCGGCTGCCAGGGCCACGGTGTTCGTGTCGTAAACCTTCGGGTAAGTCCGTCGACATCCAGAAGGGGAGGAGCAGGCGTTGCGTCTCTGGTCACGACGGTTCTCCGGCAAAGATGCAACGGGCCTGATGTTTCGATCCCCGCATATGTGAACCGTCGACCGAGCGTGGCAGATCGTGGGCTGAATCCACAGGCCGAAGATCGATTGTGCCCCGGCGGCATTCGGCCGTGACCTGATCGCAGCGATCGGCGAAGGCGCAGCCGGGCGGCAACGCATCGACCGCGGGCGGCAATCCGGGAATGCCACGGATCGGCCGGTCGTCATCCAGCGACGGAATGCATTCCAGAAGTCGACGGGTATAGGGATGGGATGGCCGGTCCAGAACGTCGCGGGTCAGGCCTTCCTCGACGATGCGGCCAGCGTACATCACGCCCACCCGGTCGCAGATATCGGATACCACACCAAGGTCGTGACTGATCAGCAGCAGCGCGGCGCCCTGATCGCGGCGCAGCGTATCCAGCATGTCCAGCACCCGGCGCTGTGTCGTCACATCGAGCGCGGTCGTCGGTTCGTCGGCAACAATGATGTCGGGCTTGTTGGCGACCGCGATGGCGATCACAACCCGTTGCCGCTGACCACCCGACAATTCGTGGGGGAAGCTTTCCGCCTTGGCTTTCGGGTCCGGCAGTCCGACGGCGTCGAGCAGATCGATTGCCGCGCGTCTTGCGGCGGCAGTCGTCAGATGCTGGTGAACGATCAGGCCCTCTGCCACCTGGTCGCCGATGCGCATCACGGGGTTCAGCGTTGTCAGCGGGTCCTGAAAGATATAAGCGATGCGGCGTCCGCGAATGCCGGTCAGTACACGAGGTGTGGCGTCGGCCAGATCGATCGGTCCGGAATCGCGGTCGCGATACCAGATCGATCCTCCCGCGATGGTTCCGGGCGGCGACGCGACCAGCCCGCAGATGGAAAGGGCGGTAACCGATTTTCCCGACCCGGATTCGCCGACGAGCCCATAGGCCTCGCCGGGATAGAGACTGAAGGATACCTGATTCACCGCCGTCAGATCGTTCCGCGCCGTTGCGAAGGTGGTCGTCAGGTCCGTTATCGCCAATGAAGGCAGGACCGCCGCGGTCGGCCCCGAAGTATCACCCGAGGTGTCTGGCGGATCGGTAAAGAAGGCCGGCGGTCGTGATGCGGTGCTGCCGCGCGGCGGATTGCGGCGCGTCGCCGGTTCGGGCTTGGCCAGGGCGCCTGCCTTGAGCCGCGGATCCAGCAGATCCCGCAACCCGTCGCCAACGAGATTGATGCCGACTGCGAGCGCCAGGATCACCATTCCTGGCAACACGGCAACCCAGGGCGCCGTGTAGATCATGGACCGGCCGTCGCCGAGCATGCTGCCGAGATCGGCGTGCGGTGGCTGCGCGCCAAGGCCCAGGAAACTCAGTCCCGCCGTCTCCAGGATCATCCATGACAGCGTCGTGGACATCGTGACGATGATGACCGGCAGGACGTTCGGCAGCAGTTCGCCGGCGATGATCCGGAAATCCGAAAAGCCCGAAAGGCGGGCGGCGTCGATATAGTCCATCGATTTGATGGCCAGCGCCTGCCCGCGGACAGCGCGGGCGAAGAACGGTATGTTGACCACCGCAATGGCGAGCAAGGCGTTGGTTAGTCCCGGACCCAGCACGGCGATGATCGCCAGCGCCAGAAGCAGATACGGAAAGGCCATCAGCGTGTCGATGCTGCGCATGAATACAGCGTCGACCCAGCGACCGTAAAACGCCGCGATCAGCCCGATCGTCGACCCGATCAGTGCCGCTACGGCCGTCGCGGTAAGGCCGACGGCGAGGCTGGTCCGTGTACCCCAGATCAAGCGTGACAACAGATCCCGTCCGAGATGGTCGGTTCCGAGGATCGCATTGGCGGAGAATGGCGGCGTGCGGGCGATCGAGGGAGTCGTCGCCGCCGGATCGATCAGGGGCAGGAGAGGGGCGGCGATGGCGATGGCGGCGAGGCTGCCGAACAGGATCAGGCCCAGCGTTGCCGTCTTGTTGGCCGCGAACCGGACCCATTGGCCCTGCAACCGCGCAAGGGCGGCGGCGCGGCCGGTTATTGTCGGGCTGGCCGGCGTTCCGGGGGCGGGCGATCCGGAAGCCCCTGACCCGGAAGAGGGTGAAGCCGTCATCGATGTCTGACCCTTGGATCGAGCGCGGATTGGATAACGTCGGTGGCGAGGTTGATCAGAACGAAGGCGCTGGCCAGCACGAGCACGCCGCCCTGGACAAGGAGAATGTCACGGGATCCGATCGCGCCGACCAGCATCCGCCCCATGCCGGGCCATTGGAACACTTCCTCGATATAAACCGCGCCACCGATCACGAACCCGGCTTGAATGCCGACAATCGGAATCAATGCGGGCAGAGCGGCGCGAAACGCATGGTTCCGGATGACGCGGCTTTCCGGAACGCCCTTTGCCCGCGCGGTGCGCACGAAATCCTGGCGCAGGACTTCCAGCACCGTGGCTCGGGTAAGCCGGGCCACCACCCCCGTCGCGACAACCGCCAGCGTCGTCGCCGGCAACGCCAGATGCCAGAGCAGATCTGCCAGCCCGCCGCCGCCGAACAGGGAGTACATGTCACCGGTCGGGAACAAGTCCAGCCAGACCGCAAACAGGCTGATCGCCATCAATCCGAGCCAGAACGAGGGTGTGGAAATGCCGATCAGCACGACCACGCTGAGTATCCGGTCGGTCCATCCATACTGGTTGACGGCGGCGGCCGTGCCGGCAATCAAGCCGAATATTGCGCACAGAACCAGCGCGGTTCCCGCCAGCACCGCCGTCGGGCCCAGCCGGTCACCGATTTCCGCGGCAACCGGACGGTTGAGCGCGAAGGATCGGCCAAAATCGCCCTGCAGCACGCCAGACAGCCATGTCGTGTACTGGATCGGCAGCGAGTGATTGAGGCCCAGATCCCGGTTCAGTTCCGCCACGTTTTCCGGCGTTGCATATGCACCGAGTATGGCCGTCGCCGGATCGCCCGGGATCAGCGATATGGTCAGGAACACGATGATGGAGATGCCGAAGAGAACCGGAATCGCCTGCAGCAGTCGTCGTACGATATAGAAGAGCATGGCGCCACCGGACGGCCGGACCGGCGACCGACGCCGACCCGGCCGCGTTCCGGCCCTCTGTCAGATCAGGGCTTCGAGACTTCGTGCAGATCCAGCAGGAACGAGGGCTCCAGGGCGAAGTTCTCGACCGCCGTCGTGGTCACGGCATTCTGCTGCCAGTTGGCGATGATGGCCAACGGGGCGTCTTCGTTCACGATCTCCTGAACCTCGCGGTACAACGCCGCCCGATCGTCCTGATCCGTGGAACGCCGCGCCTGCTCCAGCAGATCGTCAACTTCGGGATTGGAATAGTAGCCCGAATTGAAGCCGCCGTTGTCCGGCATGGCCTCTGTGCGCAGCGTCAGGAAGGGCAGGGTATCCGGATCGTTGGTCATCCACGACATCTGTGCCATGTGGCCTTCGCCTTCGAGGCCCGGATTGACGATACCGAGATAAGTATTCCACTCGTAGCTTTCGATCTCGGCGTTGATTCCGACCTCGGCCAGATCGGCCTGAATCGCGGTTCCCATGGCGACGGGATCGAGCATGCCCGATCCGCCCTGCGTCACCAGGAAGGTGACATCGACGCCATCGCCGTAACCGGCTTCTTCGAGCAGTTCGCGCGCCCGATCCGGGTCGTGCGGATAGCCTTCGAGCTGATCGTTGTAGGCCCACGCAAATGCCGGCGGAACGACGCTGTCGGCAACGGTCGCCGTGCCCTGCAGGACATCGTTGACCATGGTTTCCTTGTCGATGGCATAGTTCACGGCCTGCCGGACCCGCACGTCATCGAACGGTTCCTCGCGCATGTTCAGAATCAGGAACCAGACATGGGGACCCGCCTGTTCGTGGACGACAAAGGTCGGGTCCTCGTCGAAGGTGCTGACGAGATCGGGCGGGACTTCGACCATCAGATCGATGCCGCCGGACAGCATCTCGTTCACGCGGGCGTTGCCGTCGGTGATCGGGCGGAAGACGACGCCTTCCAGACCGGGTTCTCCGTCCCAGTAATCCTCGTTCTTTTCGAGGGCGACCTGCCGGTTCGCTTCCCAGGTCGTGAACTGATAGGGACCCGTCCCGACAGGATTCCGACCATAGTCTTCGCCATATTCCTCGACGGCAGCGGGCGAAACCAGCAATCCGGTCGGGTAGGCAAGGTTGGACAGCAGCGGTGCATAGGGTTCGTCGAGATGAAACCGCACCGTTGACGCGTCGACGACTTCCACTTCCTGAACGGCACTGAAGAAGAACGATAGCGGGAACGGTCCCGTGTCGTGATAGGGGTGATCTTCGTTCAGCATCCGGTCGAAATTGAACTTGACCGCTTCGGCATTGAACGCCGTCCCGTCGTGAAAGGTGATCCCTTCGCGAAGGTTGAAAGTATAGACGGTGCCGTCTTCGGAAACTTCCCAGCTTTCCGCCAGGGCCGGTTCGACTTCCAGCGAGCCGGAGGCGAAGCGCACAAGCCCGTCATAGAGATTGACGGTGATCCGGAAGTCGTTGGTGGCGGTCACAGCATGCGGATCGAGCGATTGCGGCTCTGCGACCTGACCGACGGCCAGAACATCCGGCGGTGTCTGTGCCAATGCCGTCGCGGAAAAACTCATGAGGGCAAGGGCTGAAACGGTCAGTCCCCGCTGGATTGCCGTTGACATGATCGAAGCCTCCTGAACGATTGAATCTTGGGTACGGCCAATTGTCGTACCGGTCGGCGAGGAAATGCAGCCTGCCGAATATCGGAGTGCCGGGCCGAGCACGCCCGCCAACAGTCCCGCCCGGCAGTCTTTCACGCCAACGTGGCAGAAAGCTCCCCCGCATGGCAAGACCCGGCGCCAAAAAAGGGTAAAAAGTAAACGACTATTCTCGATTAAATTGCCGTCAGGATTCGGCGCTGACGCCATTAAGGCGGGCAATGATGTCGCCGGACCGCGTCTCGCGGCCCAGGCGTTCGGCCATCTTCCCGGCTCCGCACCAGTCCGCGAATGCGAGTTCGGGGCTTTCCCCGCGCATCAGGTTGAAATCATAGGCGCCGAGGGCCGACAGCCGATGCATGCAATCGATCGCTGAACCGGGTGCGGCGGGCAGCGCCTCGACACTGACATACGGTATCGGCGTGCTCAGGCCGGCAAGGACCGCCGGCTCGTGACCTTCGACATCGATCTTGCAGAAAGTCGGCGTTCCGTGACGGGCAATCAGGGCGTCCAGCGTCGTAGCCGGGACGGTGACCGTCCGGTCCCAATCGACAGCGGCGAAACCCGGATCGCGGCTGACGATTTCCATCCAGTCGGCGTTGACTGTCGTGACCGTCGGGGTCGCGCTGCTGATCCGCAGGGTCAGTTCCCCGACTTCGGCGCCGATGGCGGCCTGGACGAGCGTAATGGCGGCATCGCGGCCGTATAGCCGCGTCAACAGGCGAAAACAGGCCGGTTGGGGTTCGACACCGACCACGGTCGCCCCCGTCGAGCGGGCGGCGCGCAGCCGGTGCCCGACATGCGCACCGATATCGAAATAGATATCACCGGGTTTGAGAAACTGCCGATAGAAGCGCCGCAGCCGGAAACCGCGGCCGGGAACGCCATAGTAGATCGCCAGACTGCGTGCCAGTCCGCGCAAGGTCGGCCAATCCAGCTTTGCGGGATCGGCGCCGGCCGCAGCGGCGGGGTCAATCATTGCGCCGTGCCTCGAACTCCAGGATGATCTCGACCGTATCGCCGACGAGACCATTGTCGACACCATAGGTCATGCCCCAGTCGGACCGGTCGATCTCGGCCCTCGCCGAAATGCCGATATGGTAGGGCCGACCTTCGACGTCGGGCGGGCTATAGGGGTACTGACCCGATTTGTTCAACGTCACATCAAGCGTTACCGTTCGGGTCTCGCCAAGCAGTGTAAGGTCGCCGGTCACGCGGCCGGTGGTATCGCCGGTCTGTTCGCTTCCGGTCCCGACGAAGGTGATGGTCGGATGGTTGGCGGCGTTCAGGAAATCCCCGCTCCGCAGGTGCCCGTCCCGGGCCTCGTGGTGGGTCGTCACGCTTGACGCCTCGATTGACACGTTGATGGCATCGAGTATTGCGGCCTCTTCATCGAACCGGAAGGTCCCGTCGACCTCGGTGAACTGCCCCAATGTCTTGGCGAAGCCGAGATGACTGACCATGAAGGCGACCGTCGTATGCTCGGGGTCGAGCCGATAATCGGCCATTTCGGCCCGGGGGCCACTTGCCGGGATGGCAACCGTCGCCGCGGTCGCGGCAACGCTGAGCAGCAACAGGGCGAAAGTCCGCATGGTGGGTAACGTTCGGCCGATTATCTGACTATCGGAAAAATGAGGTATCATGAAGTCGCTCCACTGTGGTCGCTGCCGGTGGCGAGTCGGCGCCGGCTCAGATACAGAATGTCGATGCCGAACGACCACGCCAGTGATGCAAGCGCCAGAATGGCCAGGATCGTCGAAGCCATGTCGCCGAGCAGTGGCACGAAGCACAGCGTCAGAGCGCCACCCTGGATGATGCAAACCAACTTGCGTCGGAAACTTGGCGGAAGTTCGTCGCGCAGCGATGGCCAGAGCCATCCGGCGGCGACGAAGCCGTACCGCATCAAACCGATCAGGAGTACCCAGGGGCCAGCCCGGCCGGCTTCGAAGACCAGATACGACATCAGCAGGATGAACAACGCGTCGATTTCCATATCGAATCGCGCTCCGAAGGGTGATGCGGTCTTCTGGGTCCGGGCGAGGTAACCGTCTATGCCGTCGAGTGAAAGCGCGAGCAGGGCCGCGCCGGTGACCCACCAGCCAACAGTCGTTACATCGAACTGGGTTCCGATCAATCCGGCGAGCCAGGCGGTGATGACGCCGCGTGCCAGTGTCACGCCGTTTGCTGCACCGAACCGGTCAACCCCCCGGTGAAGCGGGAGAAAAACCATCATAAGGCCGAGCGTCAGCGCAAATACCATCACCGCCGGTAACCATGCGTAACCGGTCGTTGGCGCGAAATCCAACGGTCCCAACGCCCACACGGTGCCGATGAAGATCGTCATCGCGCAGGCGACTGCGGCCGCAATGCCGACCTTGCGCCGGCCCGCTCTGACAAAACGGTCTCTGATAAAACGATCTCTGGCGACGCGGTCTCTTTGCATGACCAGCAATGTCTTTCGGCACAGCAGAATATCCAGTGGCGGGTTGCGGAATCTTCAGAGTTTTCTTTGTGACACGTTCGGTTCTTGTGGGCTGTGGGCGGGACGGTGCATCCTTGGACGGAGGGAGGCGAAAACCAGTGGTGGCCGCCCGATCGTGACGACCGCATCAGGAGAATCGAAAGGACCGCGAATGCAATGGGGAGTTGGGTCGGAAACCGGCGTGCTGACGGATGTGTTGCTCTGCCGGCCGGATCACTATGACTGGATCCCGACCAATGTCGTCGCGAAGGCCGCGCTGGCCGCCGGCGAAAAGCCGGAGCCGGCAGAGGTCGCCGCTCAATTTCGCGAGCTGGAATCCGCGCTCGATACCGCCAGTGTGCGCCGCCACTATCTGACCCCTGATCCGCATCTGCCATATCAGGTCTATACCCGTGACAGTTCACAGATGACGCCCTGGGGCGCCGTCGTTACGCAGCTGTTCCGCCCCCAGCGGCGGGGCGAGTACGCCTCTATCCTGGAATTCTATCAATCCG